>SLGN01000561.1 GCA_007123695.1 Verrucomicrobiales bacterium | reverse complement strand
CGGGCGGCGTTCTCCCGGGTGGAAGGTTCAGCGGGCCGCGATGAACTCGCGCAGTTGCGAGTAGACCCGCTGGATCGAATCGTCCGTGCCGTCTTCCTGGGCGGCCATCACCTCCGAGATGCTGTCGGCGATCACGTTGCGAAGCCGGGTGACCATCTCGATGCCCTTGCGGGTGATCTGGACCATGACCTTGCGGCGGTCGTCGGCGGCGTGGAGGCGCTGCACGTAGCCGAGCTTTTCGAGGCGATCGACAAGGCCGGTCGCGGCGGCGGTGGAGTGCCCCATCTTCTTGGAGATGTCCGTCATGGTCAGGAAATCTTCGTTCGCCAGGTATCCGAGCAGGAAAAACTGGGCGTAGGAGAGATTCCCCTTGTTCAGCTCCTTGGAGAGGTCGAGGAGAAACGAGCGCTGCGCGAACATGATGAAGTCCGCGAGGCGGTCGGCGTTCTGCTCGAAGTCGATAGTCTTGTCTTCTGTAATTTGCATGATGTTACCTCCTTGCGATTTTGGTAATTATGGAAGCGATGGAAATTTAACACTCAAAGAGCTTTTGAAGCAATCGTTTATTTTGAAAAAATTCTAATTTCCATAATTTTCTCCGCAACAGGGGCGGAAACCGCCTCGGATTCTCGCATGTTTTTTTAATTTCGCAATCGCAAACTGTAAGTTTGCGCGTATTTTCAAAAATGAGAATTGATTGTTGCGCCGCGATTGCCTGCCTCTCCTTGAATTTTTCCTAGCAAATTGATCGTGTCCGACCGACCTATCCGTATGTTTCGACCTTTCAAAGGAAAGGGTGGTCAAGTCTTCTTGAAGTCCTGAGCCCGTTCTGTCGATCGCTCCCAGACTGATGCGCTTTGTTCTTGCCGAAGACCATTGGATGCTAGACGCGCTGTTTCCCGGCGAGTGGGATTGGGTGCGCGAGCTTCCAAGCGTGGCCTCGGGCGAGTCCTTCCGCCGGGAGACCCGGGAACGGCTGCTTCCGCCTCCGCTCGCTCCCGACGAAATCGCCGACGAAAGCACTCTCGACCAGATAGAGGACTGGGACGAGCTGATCCGCCCCGAACTCGCGGCGGGTTTCTCCGACGCACGCACCGTGGTTGCGGGGGATTTGGCGAAGAGCGAGGAAGTGCGAGCTTCCGACGAGGGAAACGAGGACATGCGCGAGGTGCTGGAGGATGCCGGGCTCCTTTTTGACCTTCCTCCGCTTCGCCGGGTCGCGGTGCCGCACGGGCACACCGAGGCTTGGTATAGCACGCTGAACCAGGCGCGGATTCTGATGAACGAAGAATACGGGCTCGCCGATCCCGAGGAAAGGGAGTTCGTCAAGGTGTTCGGCACCGAGTCGATGGAGCGCGAGCGCTTGCTCCTGCTGGCGCAATACGAGCTCTACTCGGTGGTCCAGAGCATCCTCGTCGAGAACTTGATGGAGGAGTGATCTCCGAAAGCCTTCGCACCCGCCCGCCTCCCCGCATGGAATCTCTCCCCACGGCCCGTCTCGCGACGGATTCGGTGTGCTGGACCCTCCATGGGGGGCTCGCCGCCTCCGCCGTCGCGGATGCTGCCGACGATCTGCTTTCGCTGCACGCGCTCGCGAAGGAGGCGCGGGAAAGGGCCTACGCACCCTATTCGCTGTTCCGCGTCGGCGCCGCCATTCGGATGGATGGCAAAGTATTCACCGGGGCGAACGTCGAGAACGCCAGCTACGGCGGCACCATCTGCGCCGAGCGCTCCGCCATCGTCGCGGCGGTCTCCGCCGGATGCCGCCGCCTCGAGTTGCTCGCCGTCAGCACCGGAGCCGAGGCGGGCAGCCCGCTCGGGCAGCGCAGCCCCTGCGGTCTGTGCCGCCAGGTCGTCGGCGAATTCGCCGCCGAGACCCTGCTCGTGCTGCTCGACGCCGGGCGCGACGCGGACGGCCGGCTCCTCGCCGACATCGTCCCCTTCGAGCTGCTGATGCCCTGGCGCTTCCGGCTCGATCCGTGACCCGCCGCCGCCTCCCCATCCCGCATCCAAGCCAAAACCGTCGCCCGCCCCCAGGGAAATCGGAATCGGAATCGGAATCGGAATTGCCGCACCCCAAAGCAGCGCCCCAGCCCACCGCTCCTGCCGCCCTCCTACCTCTCGGGCGGAGTCTCCGCCTCGCGCTCCCCGAGACGTCGCAGGAGCCGCGCGGCGTCGTCGGCAGCCTCGGCGTTCGCCTTGTCCTCAAGGCGGTTCCGCCTTTCCATCGGATCCGACGCGAGGTCGAAGAGCCATTCCTCGACCTCCCCGCCTTCTTCCCGCCGCACGTATTTGTCATCGCCGTCGCGCAGGCCGCGCCAGGTCATGTCGCCGCGCCGGTAGCGCCAGTGCAGGGTGCGGGGAACATCGGAACGCCCTTCGACGACGTGCGCCAAGATGTCGATTCCGTCGAGCGGTGGCCGGGGTTCTGGCGCTCCTGCCAGAGTTAGAAAGCTGGCGGTCAGGTCCATCAGGGTCGCGACCTGCCCGCTCTCGGTACCGGCCTCGAGCCGCCCGGGCCATTTCGCGATCAGCGGAGTCCGGATGCCCCCTTCGAAGAGTGTCCCCTTGTAGTCGCGCCAGGGGGAGTTGTCGCCGGGGGCCATCGCGCCATGGTCGCTCGCGAAGACGACGAGAGTGTTCTCGGCGAAGCCGTGGCGGTCGAGGGCGGCGACGACCTCGCCCACCGAATCGTCGAGGCGGCTCACCATCGCGAGATAGGTCTCGCGGCTGCCCTGCGTCCAGGTCTCCTCGGTGGGCGGAGGCAGCGAGCCGTCGTCCGGCCCCTGGAAGGGAAAGTGCGGCGCGGCATGAGGCAGGTAGAGGAAGAAGGGCCGCTCGGGCTGCGCTGCGCGGCCTTCGAGAAAGGCGAGGGCGTCGGCGGTGATGAGGTCCGTCAGGTAGCCCTCGCGCTCCACCGGCTCGGTCCCGGACACGTAGGCCGGCAGGTCGGAGAGTTCGAAGTGGCGGAAGTATTCCACGTTGCCTCCGAGAAACCCGACGAATTCGTCGAAGCCCTGGCGCAAGGGGGAGAACTTCGGCTCGTAGCCGAGGTGCCATTTCCCGAAGACTCCGTTGTAGTAGCCGGCCGCCCGCAGTCCGGGGGCGAGGGTGGCGAAGCGCGGCGGCAGTCCCAGCTCGCCCGCGTCGGCGAGGCGGATGGCGTCGTCGTAGCGGCCCACGTTGCCGGTGCCGATGGCGCACTCGAGGCCGCCCGGCCGGTGGGGATAGCGCCCCGTCAGAATCGAGGTGCGCGAGGGCGTGCATTCCGTGGCCATCGCGTAGGCGTTGGCGAAGCGCACCCCGGCGGCGGCGAGGGCGTCGATGTGGGGCGTCTCGACGTCGGCGGCGCCGTAGCAGGACACGTCGCCGTAGCCCAGGTCGTCGGCGAGGATGAAGACGATGTTGGGACGCTCCGCCGCCGGGAGCGCGGCGACCGGGAGCAGGAGAAGGGCCCCGGGAAGGGCAAGGGAGAGGGAAACGAGGTGGCGCAGGATCTTCATTTCAGGCGAAGAAGTAGGATGGTTCGTTGCCGGGGATCCACTTGATGTTGCATCCCGAGCTGGGAGTCCACGGTTCGGGCGTGGGCCGTCCCGCGAGCAGATCCGCCACCGCCGCGCGCAGGTCCGTGCCGGTGGGGGTGCCGCGGCCGGGGCGCGAATCGTCGAATTGGCCGGCGTAGGCGAGGCGGAGTTCTCCGTCGAACAGATAGAGGTCGGGGGTGCATGCCGCAGCGTAGGCCTTGGCCACGCTCTGGTCCGGGTCGTGGAGGTATGGGAAGCGCCATCCATGGGCGGCGGCGAACTCCGACATCCGGTCGGGAGCGTCGGCTGGATACTTCTCGATGTCGTTCGAGGAGACTGCGACCGTGGCGATCCCTTGCCCGTCGATTTCGGTGGCGAAGCTGCCGAGAGCGTCGGCGAGGTGGACGACGAAGGGACAGTGGTTGCAGACGAATGCGACGAGAAGCCCGCAGTGGTCCGCGACGAGGGATTTGGGAGAATGGACCCCGCCCGAGCCGTCCGCGAGGGCGAAGGCGGGCGCGGCGGCCCCGGTGCGAAGCTGGAAGGTGGAGGCGACTTCGGCCATCTTTTTCGAGGTGGTTTCGGGTGGAGGCGACCTTCCGACGTCGAAAAGCACCGGTCGCGTTTGACAATCTAGCGGTTCGCGGCTACCTGTCCCGCTCTTTTTCCAAAAACCATACACCGACCAAGGCCATGGCTACTGTTGAAGTGATTCTCAAAGAAAAAATCGAAGGACTGGGCGCCGAGGCCGATGTCGTGAAGGTGCGGCGCGGCTACGCGCGAAATTTCCTCCTCCCGCAGGACCGCGCCTACGAGGCGACCCAATCGAACCTGCGCCACGTCGCCAAGCTCAAGGAAGTTCGCGCCAAGCGCGAAGCCGAGGAACTCGCCGATGCGGAGAACACCGCGACCAAGCTGCGCAAGCTGCGACTCTCCACCGAACTCTCCATCGGCCAGGGCGGCAAGGCGTTCGGGTCGGTCACGACGGCCGATGTCGCGGCGCTCATCTCCGAGAAGAGCCGCCTCACCATCGACCGCCACCAGCTTCTCCTCGATGCTCCGATCAAGACCCTGGGCTCTTTCGAGATCCCGGTGAAGCTGCACCCCGACGTCGATGCCTCCGTGACGGTTCGTGTCGTCGCGGCGGAAGGTAGCGAAGAGCCCACCGCCGATTCCGAGGACGAGTGATCGCGCCGGGACCGTGTCCGCATTCCGGAGCGGTCGTGGATTGAAAAAAGCGATTTCCAGCAAATCGCTTTGCGCCGATGGGGCGGGTCGTTTACGTAACGAACCGCCCTTTTGTTTGCTTCGCCGCTGTTGCGTCGCCATGGCATCGCCGCCATCGCCATCGCCATCGCCATCGCCATCGCCATCGCACCGTTGGCGCGACGGATGATCGCCGTTTCCGCCACCGCTCCCAACCCCTCCTCCGCCATGCCCGAGACCAGCACTGCCCGCCGCGCCGGCGATTCCCTCAAGAACGGTCCCCGCAGCCCCAAGGGCGACGGCGGCTCGTCCTCGTTCAAATCCATCGGCGGCGTCGAGGATCCGCTTCGCTCGATGCCCCTGAACGCCGACGCCGAGCGCGCCGCGCTTTCCTGCATGCTTCTCGATCCCGCGAACATCATCCCCAAGGCGGTCGAGAACCTCAACCCCGGCTACTTCTACGTACCCGCGCACCGGCTCATCTTCGAGGCCATGCTGCATCTCTACAAAACGCGCCCCGGCGGAGTTCTCGATGCGATCGTGCTCAACACCGAGCTATCCAACCGCGGACAGCTCGAGTCGGTCGGCGGTCCGCGCACCGTGGCCGAGCTCATCGACGATGTGCCGACCACCGCGCTGTTCGACGACTACGCCGGCTTCCTCAAGGAAAAATACATCCTGCGCCGCGTCATCGAAGACTGCACGCGGTGCGTCGGAGAGGCCTACGAAGGCCCGGAAAGTCCCGCCGGCTTTCTCGATTCCGTGGAAAAGCGCGTTCTCCGCATCCGGGACGAGACCGAGCAGCAGAAGGGCATCGGCGAGATGCGCGAGTACGTTCTCAAGGTCATCGAGTCCATCCACGAGAGCCTCAATTCGGGCGGGGGAGGGGGGCTCATGACCGGGTTCCGCGACTTCGATTCCATGACCAACGGGCTCCATGGCGGCGAGATGATCGTCATCGCGGCCCGCCCCTCCATGGGGAAGACCTCCTTCGTAATGAACATCGTCGAGAACATCGCGATCAAGAAGGACGACCCCGTACCCTGCGCCGTCTTCAGTTTGGAAATGACTTCCGAGTCGCTCGTGCAGCGTCTCCTCTGTTCCCGCGCCAAGGTCCAGATGCAGAAGCTTCGGAGCGGCTTTCTCGCCAAGACCGACTTTCCCAAGCTGATGCAGGTGGCCGGCCAGCTCGCCGAGGCACCGATCTGGATCGACGACACCCCCGGGCTCAGCATCAACGAGCTGCAGGCCAAGGCGCGCCGCCTCAAGCAGCAGCAAGACATCCAGCTCATCGCGATCGACTACTTGCAGCTTCTCAAGGCACCCGACGTGGGCCGCAAGGACGGGCGGGAAAAGGAGATCGCCGAGATCTCCGGCGGCATCAAAGGCATCGCGAAAGAACTCGACATCCCGGTGATCGTTCTCGCCCAGCTCAACCGCAATCCCGACGCCCGCGGCGGCAAGCCCCGCATGAGCGACCTGCGCGAGTCGGGCTCGATCGAGCAGGACGCGGACCTCATCGGTCTCCTCATGCGTCCCGAGGTCTACGCCGACGACGAGGACGACCGCGAAAGCAAATACGGCGAGGCGGAACTCATCATCGCGAAACAGCGGAACGGACCCACCGGGGAGGTGCCCCTGACCTTCGAAAAGGCCTTCATGCGCTTCGAGAACCGCGCCAAGGAGAGGGAGCCTTGAAGTAAGGGGGATGCCTTCCCCCAACACCGGTCGCAATCCTCCTCACGAACTTCGGCTTTTCGATTTCCGTTGTTCGAGAAGGTCGATACGGAGTGGCGGCCCGCCACATGCGCCTCCGCAGGGATGTCGCCCCGGGCTCAGCGCATGAGGATGCCTGCGATGGCTTCGAAGAGCTTTTTGCGAAGGTCGGGCGAAAACCCGGAGTGGACCCAGGCGACGGTGCCGTCGGGGCCGATGACGACGGTGTGGGGAATGCCTTCGACTTCGTAGGCCTGGCCAGTCTTCATTTCGAAGTCCAAGGCCACGAGCATGTCCTCCCAACCGCGCGCCTCGAGGAATCGGGTGATGAGGGGAGGCGTCTCGCCTTGGTTCACGGCGCAAAAAACGACGGCCTCGGGCGGGAAGGCCTCGACGGCGGCGAGGACTTCGGGCATGGCCTTGATGCAGGGGCCGCACCAGGTTGCCCAGAAGTCGAGGACGACGACGCGCCCGCGGTGGTCGGCGAGACGGAAAGTGGAGTCGTCGAGCATGCCGAGCTCGAATTCCGGCGCGGGTTTTCCGACGAGGCGCGATTCGGACGCGTCGCCTCCGGCGCCGGGGATGGCGGGATCTGGGGTGAGCTCGAGCCGCCAATCGTGGAAGGCGACGATGTCCATCGGCTTGGCCGACTCCAGCGGGGTCGCGGGCAGGATCGAGACCTCGCGGACCTGCTCGAGGGCGAGGCGGCAGGTGCCGAGGGTAGGGGACTGGCCGACGAGCCGGTTGCCCTCGACCCGTTCGCCGGCGAGCCGCAGGCGGCTGCCGTCGCGGAGGACGACCTGGTGGTCGATCTCGACGCCGTAGGCGGCGAGGGCGGCGCGTCTCTCCTCGGTCATGGGCTCGGGCTCCGGTTCCGGCTTGGAGGCTTCCCTGACAGGGCGCCGTGCCCGGGCCTTCTCTTCGGCCGCTTCCGGCGCGGGGCTCGCTGCCGCTG
>SLGN01000604.1 GCA_007123695.1 Verrucomicrobiales bacterium | reverse complement strand
CGACCGCCGTGGCGCTGACGAACCGGGATCTCTACGCCTTGCTTGAGGAAGAGGATCTGGAAAGGCTCAGGCACGCATCGACGGCGGCGGACCAGCCCGGCGCATGACCGACATCCCGGACATCAACGTCTGGCTGGCTCTTGCCGACGGGCAGCATCCGCTCCACTCGGCAGCCCAATCCTACTGGCGAGACGAGGCGGCTTCCGTGGTTGGCTTCACCCGGGTGACGATGATGGGCTTCCTGCGACTCAGCACCCGCCCGGGCGTCCTCAGCCGTCCGCTCGCTCCCGCCGAGGCCTGGGCGATCTATCGCGACTACCTCTCGCGCGACAGCATCCGCCTGATGCCGGAGCCGCCCGGACTCGACGACGAATACGAGCGGATTTCCTCGGGCGAAAGTTTCCTCCACCATCTTTGGACCGACGCCGGTCTCGCCGCCTTTGCGCTCGCTGCGGGCTGCCGCATGGTCTCCTTCGACGCCGACTTCGCCCGCTTCGCAGACCTCACTTTCCTCCATCTCCAACCCGACGCGGCGATTTGATCGCCTTATCCGCCTGGCCCTTGGAATTCATGGAAATTCATCGCCGGACTCCTTCTCGCCCAGGCGGGCGAGAAGGCCGCAGTCCCCACCGATCCCGCTAATGGTGTGCAGCAGCCGGGGCCCCGGCTCCGGCCATTGTTGCAGCAGGCCGGCCTCGGGCGATTGACCGTCGCGGGTCGGTCCGCGGAACTGCGGCCAGTCGGCGGCGTGGAAGGAGACCTGGAGAAGGACGAGAAGGCAGGCGATTCGCATCGTGGAGTAGTCGAGTGGTGGATTTCATGAAAGGAGCTCTTTCACGACGTGGGCGTGTTCGACGTCGGTGAGTTTGAAGTCGAGACCGGAGTGGTGGTAGGTGATGCGCTCGCGGTCGAGGCCAATGAGGTGGAGGATGGTGGCGTTGGAAGTCGCAGACCTGGACGGGCTTCTCGACCGCGTGCATGCCGATCTCGGCGGTGGCGCCGTGGACGATGCATCGCTTCACCCCGGCTCCGGCGAGCCAGGAGCTGAATCCCGTAGGATGACTCGCGACCCTTGTTGTCGGCGGTCTTACGCAGAGGCGCGGTTCGGTGATCCGTTGATCCAAAATCCGGCAAAAAAAAGACGCCGCAGTCGAGCGACTGCGGCGTCCCGGAGATCGATGTGTAGGGAAGGCCTGCGAGCCTCCCGAGCGCCCGGATCAGGGCTTGGGAACCGTGGCGATGGTCTTGGAGACGCGGGCGACGATCTGGTACGGGTCCGCCTGCGAGTTGGGGCGGCGATCCTCCAGATAGCCCTTGTAGCCGTTGTTCACGAAGGAGTGGGGAACCCGGATCGAGGCGCCGCGGTCGGCGATGCCGTAGCTGAACTTGTCGATCGACTGGGTTTCGTGGAGACCGGTGAGGCGGAGGTGGTTGTCGGGACCGTAGGCGGCGATGTGCTCGTCGCGGTACTTCTCGAAGGCGGCCATGAGGGCCTCGAAGTATTCCTTGCCGCCTGTTTCGCGCAGGTAGCCGGTCGAGAAGTTGCAGTGCATGCCCGAGCCGTTCCAATCGCCTTGGAAGGGCTTGCAGTGGAGAACGACATCGACTCCATACTTCTCGGCAATGCGCATGAGGAAGTAGCGGGCTGCCCAGATCTGGTCGGCGGCGGCGTAGGCGCCCTTGCCGAAGACTTGGAATTCCCACTGGCCCTTGGCCACTTCGGCGTTGATGCCTTCGTGGTTGATGCCGGCGGCGAGGCAGGCGTCGAGATGCTCCTCTACGATGGTGCGGGCGAGGTCGCCGACTTGGCGGGAGCCGACGCCGCAGTAGTATTCGCCCTGGGGATCGGGGTAGCCCGAATCGGGCCAGCCGAGGGGGCGACCGTCCTGGAAGAGGAAGTATTCCTGCTCCAGACCGACCCAGAGGTCGGGATCGTCGGGGATGGTGGCGCGGAAGTTCGACGGGTGGGGCGACTCGTCCGGGAGAAGGACTTCGGAGAGGACGACGAAACCGTTCTCGCGGGTCGGATCGGGATAGAGGGCCACCGGCTTGAGGAGGCAGTCGGAGCTGCTGCCGTCGGCCTGTTGGGTGGAGCTGCCGTCAAATCCCCACATGGGGCAGTCGTCGAGGCTGAAGGACGAGGGATCGCCATCGACGACTTTGGTCTTTCCGCGGAGGTTCGGGGTGGGCTCGTAGCCGTCGAGCCAGATGTATTCGAGTTTGATTTTTGCCATAGGATTGGTTTTTGATGATCGTCGAAGTCCTCGCGGAACCGGAGAATCCGGCACCCCGGACCCGAACATCGGGTTGGTGGACCATAGAGCAGCAAAGCAAATCACATGCCAATTGTCAACGGGACCTTTAACCAATCGAAGTGCTTGACTGTCAAGAGCGGACCGCAGGCGAAGGACCCCGAGGTTTTTCCCTCGGGTAGCGGGCTCCGAGCATTGGAAGAATCGCCCTGCGCCTGTCGGGAGGACAGGGTCCACTCGGTGTGTCCGATACGAACCGGGCCGATGGGACCCACGCCCGGGCGCTCACTGGCGGCAGCCTTCGAGGAGGGCGGAGAGGTAGGCGGCGATGCCGAGGAGGGCGTCTTTGTGCTCGCTCTCGCCGAGATGGACGAGGTGGAGGCTGGCGTCGGCGACGAGGGATAGGCCGGTATCGACGGAGGACTCGATGGCGCCGACGTAGTCGGCGATGCTCGCGAGCGAGGGCAGATCGACGGGTTCGCGCTGCAGCAGCAGCCGGTTGAGCCGCTCGCGCTGTCGCGGTGTCGCGTCGGAGAGCAGGTTGAGGATCGGCAGGGTGAGCTTGCCCTTGTGGAGGTCGGTGCGGAGCGTCTTGCCGAACTCGCTTTCCTCGCCGACGAGGTCGATGCAGTCGTCGTAGATCTGGTAGGCCGTGCCGATGGCGAAGCCGAAGTCGCGCATGGCTTCGTAGGCCTCGCGGGGCTCTCCATTGAGCTGGGCGCCGAGTTCCATGGCGGCGGCGAAGAGAGCGGCGGTCTTTTTGCGGATGATGTCGAAATACTCGTCGTGGCTCAGCTGCATGTCGAAGCGGCGCTGGGTCTGGACGATCTCGCCGGTGCAGACTTCCCGCGCCGCGATGGCGACCTTCCTCCCGATCTCGGACTCCTCGAACTCGGTCGAGAGCATGAGGGCGTGTGAGAAGAGGCAGTCGCCGAGGAGCACGCTGAGGGCGTTGCCCCACTTTGCATTGGCCGTCGGGGCCTGGCGCCGGATCTCGGCTCCGTCGATGATGTCGTCGTGGACGAGGGTCGCCACGTGAATGAGCTCGAGGATGACGGCGAGCTTGTGGTGGACGTCGCGGACGCCGCCGGTGGCGCCGCCGGCGAGGAAGGCGAGGGCCGGGCGGATGCGCTTGCCCGAGGTGTTGAGGATGTAGCCGACATAGGGCTCGACGGCCGGGTCGAAGGCGGCGGCCTGCTCGCGGATGCGGGACTCGACCCGCTCGAGTTCCGGGCGGAGGAAGGCGAAGGGCGAAAGCTCGCCGACTTGGCCGGGGTCGAGGTTGGGGGTGGGCGCGCTCATGGTCGATGTGCGGGGAAAGGAAGGGTGACCGAAGTTTTTGTCAAACCGTGATTGGTTACGCGGGGGCCGGGGCGGTGGGAACTTCGGCGTCGGGAACCCGCGCGGGAAGGAATCGTTTTTCGCGCGGCAGCGCGATCGCGCCACGCGAAGATGTCGGCAAATACCTTTTGCAAGGAAACCGCTGCCGACCTAGGATCTCTGCATGGAAAACATTTTTCTAGGCATTGGTGGGATCGGTCCTCAGGAGATGATCATCGTCTTCCTGATCGTGCTGCTTCTTTTCGGGGCGAAGAAGATCCCCGACCTGGCCCGCGGCATCGGCAAGGGCATGGGCGAGTTCAAGAAGGCCAAGCACGAGTTCGAGCGCGAGATCCAGATGGGCGAGCAGGAAGGCAAGCGCGAGTGGGACCGCGTCCACAAGGACGACGCTCCCAAGGCCGAAGTTCCCAAGAGCGGCGCTCCCAAGGCTGAGGAAGCTGCGGGCGAGGCGGAGCACGTCGCCAAGGACTGAAGTCCGCTCGCCCCCGGCAGGGTCATTGCGGGGTTCGCCATGGATCGCCCGCTGCATCTGGGGCGCTGTTTTGCGGTAGCTCTTTTTTTCGGCGCTTCGTCGTTTCCCGTCCTGGCCTCGGAAGCTCCGGAGACCGTCACTCTGGTCGTCTACAACGTCGAGAACTATCTCGCGATGGAGCGGCGTGTCGGCGGCAAGGTCGTCCCCGACGCCCCAAAGCCGGAAAAGGAGATCGCGGCGCTGCTGGAGGGTCTGGTCGAGGTCGCGCCCGACATGCTCGGGGTCTCCGAAATCGGCGGTCCCTCCTTCGTCGCCGACTTGCAGGAAAGGCTCCGAGCGCGGGGGATCGACCTGCCGCATACCGAGCTGGTCCGCGACTCGTCCGGCAACGACCGCAACGTCGCGTTCCTCTCGCGCTTCCCCATCGTGCAGCGCCGCTCGCGCGACGACTACGTCTACGCGCTCGACGGGGTGCGCCATGCGTTCCAGCGCGGCGTCCTCGACGTCGAGGTCGAGATCCGGCCGGACTACCGGCTCCGCTACGTGGGGCTCCATCTCAAGTCAAAACGCGAGGTGCCCGAAGGTGACCAGGCCCTGATGCGGCTGAGCGAGGCGAGGCTGGCGCGGGCGCACATCGACCGCATTTTCGAGGAGGACCCCGACGTGAACCTGATCGTGGCGGGCGATTTCAACGACTACCGCAGCGAGCCTCCGGTGCGGACGGTGCAGGGCACCTACCGGAGTCCGGAATTTCTCGCCTCGCTCACGCTCGCCGACGAGTTCGGCTTTCGGTGGACGCACCACTGGGCCTTCGCCGACGTCTACTCGAGGATCGACTTCGTGCTCTACAGCGAGGGGATGGCGCGGGAGATCGACCGCAAGGCATCGCGGATCCATCATTGGAAGGGGTGGCGCGAGGCCAGCGACCATCGTCCCTTGGTGGTGCGGATCGTGCCGGAAAACCGCTGAGCCCGGGCTGGAGCGAGAGGACCCGGAAGGCCACGGCACGCCGGCGAGGAACGCGAACCCGTGACGCTGCGGCACTTGTCGTCTGCGGGTGGATTCGGCTATGCTACAAGGAACCTGCCGCTTCTGCGGTGGTCTCCCCGATGTTCTCGAAACGACATGCCCTCCAAGCCGCAGCAGGGACCACGGTCCTGCTCCTCTCGGCGGCGATGGCCCGGGGAAACGAGGAGTTCGTTTTCTTCGAGAAGGAGATCCGGCCCATTCTCGTCGAGCATTGCTACGAATGCCATTCCGCCGAGGGCAAGCAGAAGGGAGGGCTGGTGCTCGATTCGCGTGCGGGATGGAGGGAGGGAGGCGATTCGGGTCCGGCGCTGGTTCCGGGGAATCCTGCGGAGAGCCTGCTGGTGGAGAGCATGCGCTACGAAAATGCCCATCTGCAGATGCCTCCGAAATCGAAGCTGAAGTCGGAAAAGATCGCCGCGATCGAGCGGTGGGTGGCGATGGGCGCTCCCGACCCGCGCGAGGGAGCGGTGCAGCGTGCCGCCGCCGGGATGCCGGTGGAGGAGGGGAGGGGCTTCTGGTCCTACCGCAAGCCCGTCGCGGCGACCGTGCCCGAAGTGGAGGATGCGGACTGGTCCGGGAGCGAGATCGACCGATTTCTCCGCGCGGGGATGGACGAAGCAGACGTGGCGCCTGCGCCCCTGGCCGCGCCCGAGGCGCGTCTGCGGAGACTGCACATCGACCTCGCGGGTCTGCCGCCGAGCCCCGAGGAGATCGTCGCCTTCGCCTCCGACCCCTCGGAGGACGCGTGGTCGCGCGAGATCGATCGACTGCTCGCCTCGCCCCGATTCGGCGAGCGCTGGGGGCGCCACTGGCTCGACGTGGTCCGCTACGGCGAATCCTTCACCCTGCGCGGGCTCATCATGCGCGAGGCATGGCGCTACCGCGACTACGTGATCGGAGCCTTCAACCGCGACCTGCCCTACGACCAGTTCTTGCGCGAGCAGATTGCGGGGGATCTGATGGAGGCCGAGGGCGCCACCCTCGACGAGCGCCAGTCGCGCCGCATCGCGACGGGCTTTCTCGCCCTGGGCAACCACAATCTGGAGGAGCAGGACAAGCGGCAGCTCGACTTCGACGCCATCGACGAGCAGCTCGACACCATCGGCAAGGCCTTTCTCGGGCAGGCGCTCGGATGCGCCCGCTGCCACGACCACAAGTTCGATCCGATCCCGACGCGCGACTACCACGCCATGGCGGGAATCCTCGCGGGTGTCACGGTCCTTTCGCATTCCAACGTCTCGAACTGGATCGACCTGCCCCTGCCCCTCGATCCCGCCGAAGAGCAGGCCCTCGTCGCCCACGAGACCCGCCTGGCCGAGCTGGATGAGGAGCTGAAGGTGGCGGAGAAAGAGCGCGAGGCGGCTGTCGCGGCCGATCCGGCGGGTGGCAGCAAGGGAAATCCCGCGATCGTGGCGGCGGGCGATCTGCCGGGAATCGTCGTCGACGACAGCGAGGCTGAGAAGGTGGGCGAGTGGCGGCATTCAACCTTCACCAAGAGCTACGTCGGAGAGGGCTACCTGCACGACGCCAACGAGGGCAAGGGCCTCAAGACCCTGAGCTTCGTCGCGCGGGTGCCGAAACGCGGTCGCTACGAGGTCCGCGTCGCCTGGGCGCCGGGTTCGGGCCGGGCCGCCGACGTGCCGATCCTGGTCTCCAGCGCCGACGGCGATTTCCCGATTCGATTCGACATGAGCGGGGCTCCGCCGATCGAGGGGCGCTTCGCCTCGTTGGGGCAGTTCACCTTCGAGTCCAACGGGGCCAACTTCGTGCTGATCTCGAACGAGGGCACCGTCGGATACGTCACCGTCGATGCGGTGCAGTTCCTGCCGGTCGAGGAGCTGGACCGCGCGGCCGAGCAGCCGAAGGGCCCGCGCGACGAGAAGGCGGCGCAGCGCCGCGCCGAGGCCGTCGCCGAGGTGGCGCGGATCAAGCGCGAGATCTCGGAGCTGAAGGCGGCGGGTCCGGCGCGGCCGAAGCACCTCGGCGTGACGGAGTCGGAAGATCCCCGCGACATCCCGGTGCTGGCACGCGGGATCGTCCACCAGCCGACCGGGGATCCGGTGCCGCGGGGCTTTCTCCAGGTGACCTTGTCGCCCGACTCGGAACCGCCCGCGATCCCGGCGGGCCGGAGCGGTCGCCTGGAGCTGGCCGATTGGATCGCCTCGGCGGAAAACCCGCTCACCGCGCGCGTCTTCGTCAACCGCGTCTGGCACTGGATGTTCGGCCAGGGCTTGGTCCGCACGGTCGATAATTTCGGAACCACCGGAGAGACTCCCTCGCATCCCGAATTGCTCGACCAACTCGCGCTCCGCTTTGTCGAGAACGGCTGGTCGGTGAAATGGCTCGTGCGCGAGATCGCGCTTTCCCGGGCCTACGGGCT
>SLGN01000729.1 GCA_007123695.1 Verrucomicrobiales bacterium | reverse complement strand
GGAATCAAGCGGGAGCGGCTACCCGTGCCCAGAGAGCAAGATTATCGGGCGCTCTTTCTGCGAATCTGCGAAATCCGCCAGAAAACCCTTGACTTGCCGGCCTGATTCGGGCGATTCCTGCCCCCGATGGTCCCAAACGCCCCCTACCTCCCCTGAACCCCCTCCGACCCCGGGCCTTCGGCGGGAAGAGAGCCGAGGGGATGAGAAAGGAATTCATGACTTGTAAAGAAGGGTGAGTTCTAACTTTTTTCCTGTGGAGTCACTTTGATTCATTTTGGGGCCATGTTGACGTTAGGTCTTTGATAATGTGCCCCGCGCCCCTGGCCTTTAGGCGTGAGGTGGCCGTGCTGGACGAGTTCCTTCAAGCGGAGCTTGAGCGTGCTGCGTTTGCCGTTGGTGAGCCTGACTATCTGGCTGAGGGTAAGCGTCTCGTGGTCGGCGAAGTGGGTGAGGATCTTCTTCGCGAGCGGGTGGAGGTCGGTGGCTTGCGTGTCCTCGATGGCGATCTTCCTCGCCAGCGCGTCTTTCTGCTTCACGAGGGAGCGGAGGAAGAACATGAGCCAGGCTTCCCAGTCGGGTTTCCTCGTCGTGAGCGTGGTCTGGGTGCGGCGGAGGGCGCGGTAGTAGCCTTCCTTTGAGGCTTCGATGATGCTCTCCAGCGAGCTGTAGGGCACATGGCCATACCCAGCACGCAAGAGCATGAGTGTGGTGAGCACACGGGAGAGGCGGCCATTGCCATCCTGAAACGGATGGATGGCGAGGAAGACGACGATGAAGCTGCCGATGAGCAGCAGTGGATGCAAGGAGCGCTCGCGGTCGGCCTTGATGAACCAAGCAACGAGGGATTCCATCTCGCGCGGCGTGTCGAAGGGCGAAGTGGTCTGGAAGACGATGCCGATCTCCTTTCCATCCGCATCAAAGGCAGCAACGTTGTTGGGAAGAGTCTTGTAGCGGCCGCGGTGACGCTCGTCCTTCGTGCTGTGGCGCAGAAGGTCCTCATGGAGCTGGCCGATCACGTTTTCCGTGATGGGAATCTGATCGTAGGCATCAAATACCTGATCCATGACATAGGCGTAACCCGCGACCTCCTGCTCATCGCGCGTCTTGAACTCGGTGATGTGCAGGCGACCGAGCAGGTCCTCGACCTGTCGGTCGGTGAGCCGGGAACCCTCGATACGGGTCGAGGAGCCGACACTCTCGATGGTGGCGACCTTGCGCAGCGAGGTGAGTTTCGCGGGCGAAAGGCTGCGGATCATGCGCCACTGCCCTTTGAATTCTTCCAGCTCGGCGACAAGCCGAAGCATCTCGGGGGTGATGGTGAAGACAGGGGGAAGCATGGCAGGCTTGGCTAATCATTTAGCCGATTATGGCCGATTATAGCCGATTCTGCCCGGTGGGTCAAACACGAGTCTACTTGTCCGTTTCGCGGTTTCATGCCGTCCATTTTTGATCGATTCGAGTCGTAGTCAGCGGGACGGCTGCGCTACGGTGGGCTGCGCCGCATGAAGCTGGGAACATGGCGAGGTGACAGAGGCGATTGATGCGGCTATGACGATTTCCTCCGTCCACCGTCCACCGTTCACCGCTCCCCCTCATCCGCCAACCGCCCCCCTTGCAGGCGGACGATGCAGTCGCCCAAGGCCTTCGCTTCGGCAAGCCGGTGGGTGACGTGCAGGAAGGTCTTTCCGGTGTCGCGGTGAACGCGGCGGAGGAGATCGACCATGCGGCCGTGGGTGGTCTCGTCGAGAGCGGCGAGCGGTTCGTCGAGACAGAGGATGTCCGGGTCGGCGAGGAGGGCCCGTCCGAGGGCAACCCGCTGCTTTTCCCCGCCGGAGAGAAAATTCACGCGCCGCCCGAGGAGGTGCCCCACCCCGAGCGATTCCGCCATTTCATCGACCCGGTCCCGGATCTCGGTTTTGCGCGCTCCGCGCACCCGCAGGGCGAAGCCGAGGTTCCCGAAGACGTCGAAGTGGGTGAAGAGGGCTCCATCCTGCGGCACGTAGCCGATGCGGCGCTGCGAGGGCGGCGCGTCGGTGCGGTCCTCGCCCATCAGGAGGACTCTGCCGGAATCGGGGCGCCGCAGGCCGCAGAGGATCTCCAGCAGGGTCGTCTTGCCGCTGCCGCTCGTCCCCATCAGCACGCCGTAGGCGCCGCCGGGGACGGTGAAGCTCAGCTCGCCGAGGGCGAAGCGCCCCAACTGCAGACGGATGCCGCGGAATTCAATCATGGCTCCGGGATTTGCGCAGGGCCAGCCGCATCAGCAGCAGGACGAGCACGGAAAAGACGATCATGTAGAGCGAAAGGGCCGTCGCGGTGCGCAGGTTGCCGACGTTCAGTTCCAGGAAGACGGCGGTGGGCAGCACCTCGGTCTTCATCCGCGTGGTCCCGGCGAAGACAAGCACGGGGCCGAACTCGCCCATGGCGCGGGCCCACGCGATGGTCGCGGCGGCGACCATGCCGCGCCGGGCTTCGGGCAGCACCACCCAGCTGAAGGCTTCGGAGCGGGAGCAGCCCAGGGTCAGTGCGACCTGCTCGCGCCGCACGTCGATCTCGGAAAAGGCGGTCATCATGGTGCGCACCGAAAAGGCGCACGCCACTGTGAACTGCGCGAGGACCAGCCCGGGAATGGCGTAGGTCACGCTGACATACTGCTGGACGAAGCGGCCCGCCGGCGTCTGGAACAGCATCAGGAGCGCGAGCCCGATCACGAGCGGCGGCAGGATGATGGGAATGTCGAGGACCGCGTTGACGAAGCCCTTTCCGGGAAAGCGCACCCGGCAGAGCAGGTAGGCGAGCGGCACCGCCACCAGCACCGAGAGGATGGTGCTGACGCTGCACGAGACCAAGGAGAGCTGGATCGCGTAGACGAGCCGCTCGTCGCCGAGGATCTCGAGCAGCAGCGGGTAGTCGGTGTAGCCGAGCTGCGCCGCGATCATCGCGACGATCAGCACGAGGTAGGAGCCCCCCATCGCGGCGAGGGCGGCGACGAAAAACACATCGCGCCGATGCAGCGGGATCGTGGCGTGGCTTTGGACGTGGCCGAACATCGCAGGCGGGTCGGGGGGGGGGCGCGACCGGATCACTCCTCGCGGGCGCCGGAGGGCGGAGTCACCGAAAACTGCTCCAGATCCTCGCCGATGAGCCAGTCGAAGCCGAACTCGCCGTATTCCTCGCGGCCGCGGGAGAGGTGCTCGTAGAAGCGACGCGCCAGCTGGGGATAGCGGGTCGTGCGCGAGCGGCCGAAGGGCTGTACCGCACGCGCCGCCACCGATTCCACCGCGACGACCTCGAGGCGGTCGCTCTCGGCGAAAGTGTCGGTGCGGTAGGCCAAGGTGGCGTCGGCGGCGCCCGTCACCACGGCCGGCACCAGCAGGGCCGACGAGGTGGTCTGCTCGACGACGTTCGGCGCCACCGCATCGTGGAGCTTCTCGTAGCGCAGCAGTTGCTCGCTGAGGGCCCCGATGGTGCAGTGGGTCGCATTTCCGAGGATCACCCGCAGGCCCGGCTTCGCGAGATCGGAAAGCGCGGCGATGCCGTGGGGATTCCCCTTTTGAGTCACGATGACGAGATCGGTCGCCGAAACCGCGACGCGCTCCTCGAACCAGTCCTCCACGGGCTTCATGTAGTAGATGTCGCAGGCGACGTAGAGGTCGGGAAAGCCGCTCTCGGGCGTCTGGTCGCCCATGGCCTTCATCTGGCTCGTCAGGATGCCGCAGCCGTTGAAAGTCGCCGAGACCGACACGCCCTCGCGCTGCTCGAAGGATTCCACGACCGCCCCGATGGCGTTGCGGTTGATCGCCCCGGAGAAAAGCAGCAACTCGGGCCGGTCCGCCCAGGGATCTCCCGGCACCGGATCGAAATGATGCCGCTCGAAGATCTCCGACCCGTGTTCGGGCGAGGCGGCGAAACGGGCGAAATGGAGAGCCGACGCGGGGGCTTCGCTCGATTCGGTCACGCCGAGCACCACCCCGACGCCGCGCTCGGACAGCCCGGGGATCTCGACGTACGCGAGACCGAACTGCCGTGCGATGGTGTCCCAAACGATGGCCCCGTCGAGGGCGCCGATCTGCAGGTCGATGCCCAGTTCGTTCACGGTCGGCTTCATCACCGCGATCCGGTCCTCCAAATCACCCCAGAGGCCGGCGGCCGCGAAGGCCTCGCGACCGATCTTTCCGACGGCGGTCGAGCCGGTCTCGCCGAAACCAAGCCGGAAGCCCTCGGCAGTGGCGCCGACGAGCCCGGCGAGCGTGTCCGCCGCCCCTTCCTTGCCCTTCGCGAAGGCGAGCACCGGCACCATCTTGGCGAGGGGCAGGACTTCCCGCACCAAGCCCTTTTCCCGGGCCAGATCGAGATAGGACTCGTCGGCGGCGAGGTAGAGGTCGGCCGACGCGCCCGTTTCCAAGCGGGCAAGGAGATCGCCCGAGCCGGCGAACTGCACCTCGATCCGGGGGGCTCGCCCCGTTCCCCCTCCCGCATGGGCCTCGTAGGCGGCGACGAGATCGTCCACCGGCGCCTTGATGCCGGCCGCGGCGAAAAGCACGATGCGCTCGGAAGAGGGCCGCGGCCCCTTGCGTTGCATCGCGAACAGCAAGGCCACGAGCACCCCGAGGGCAACGGCGGCGAGGGCGAGAAGGTGTTGAAGCCTCATGTCGGGGGAGAGAGCGGGCGGAATCGGCCTGAAGGGATTACGTCGCCGCTAGGAAAGAGGGGCTCCCCGTCTCTGTCAATTCCGCATTGCGGCGGTGTCGTCCGGCGGAACGCCGAGGCGGCCGTCCTCCGCTTCCTCGGGGAGCGGGAAGGTTCTGCCGGAAAACGCACCGCCGAACCCCTACCGGAACTCGCGCTCCAGCTCGTCGAGGTGGCGGGTGATGGGGTCGTCGCGCTGCGGCGGCGGACGCCTCTCCAGCTCGCGGCGCAGGCGGAAATACCCATCGAAAGCGTCGCTGCGGCGCGGGGTGCGCGTCGCCTCGAAATGGTTGAGATGGTCTTCCGCCCGCTCCAGGCTTTCCCGGATCTTGGTCCGCATTTCCGAAATCGTCTCGAGTTCGGCGGCGAGGCCCTTGGTGTCGCCTTTGCGCAGGCGCACGATGGCCCTCTCGTAGGCCGCGAAGACCGGCCGGTAGAGGGGAAAGCCGTCCCGCTTCACCACCTGAAGACGGTCGTAGGCGGCGGAGAGCTGCTCCTTCGCCCCGGGCCGGCCGAGGTAGCTCTCGAAATCGTCGACCGGTCCGTGGAAGGGGTCTCGCCGGGCCGCCGCCGGAGAAGCCGCGCTCTTGAGCCTCTCCAGCAGCTTCCGGGGACCGGTGGGCGCGGCGGGCGCTGCGGCCTTTTCCTCTTCGGAATCGAAGTCCAGCGTGAGAGCCTCGTCGAGCATCCGCTCGGTCTCGTTCCGGTCGAGAAACTCGAAACTGTGCCGCTGGGCGAGGGAGGCGAGTTCGAGGGCCCACCACTTCTCCAGACCCCGCTCCATTTCGCGGAATTCGGGAAAGTGCTGCCGCAGCACCACCTCGATGGGCCGGTCGGGGGCGGCGGCGAGTTCGCCGAGAAAGCCCCGCATCGACTCGTCGCCCTCGGGCTGGTCGAGCAGCGCCTCGACGAGGGCCGAAGCCGAGGCGCGGAAAATCTCGCGCCGCACCGGGTCGAGAGTGCGGGAGTCCTTCACCGCGAAGATCTCGGCCGGCTTGAGGAACTGCCCCCTTTCGAGGAAACCCCGGTAGTAAGAGCTGGGGCTGCCTCCGCGCCGGTGCACCACGAGCCGGTCGAAGCCCTCCACGAGCCACTCCGGAGGCCGGATCCGCTCGACGCCGATGCCGTCGGGATTGGCACGGTAGGGCGCCACGACCTGTTCGACGAGAAAGGCGCCGACGAGGTCGCGGCGGAATTTGTCCTCGTTGAAGCGGTCGTGCAGCTTCACCTCCGACTCGACGAAGAGAAGCCCGTCCATGCCCACGGCCACGGCGACGACGAAATCCTCGCCATTGTGGACGTCTTCGAATCCGCCCCAGAGGCGCACCAGCATGGGCACGCTCCACCTCGGACGCTCCCCCGGAGAGGAGGGCCGCAGCTTGAAGAGCAGCCAGCGGAAGTCGTCGCGCAGATCGCGCGCAAAGACCCGGAACCTCGTCCGCGTCAGAGGATCGCCGCCGAGCACGAGAATCTGGTAGTCGCGGCCCCAGCCCTGGCCGGTGGCCTCGTCCACGCTCGCGGCGGTGCCGAACTGCCCCACCGAAGGCGAAGAGGCCGGGCCCCCGCCCTCCTCCTCGGCCGAAGCGGCCACCGCGAGCCAAAGGCAAAGCCCAACCCAAGCCGCCGCCGAAACCCGGAAGTTCCCGCCCGGAAAGGAGCGGCCTCGGGAGGCGCAGCAATGGCGATGGAGACTCACGCTCCCAGTCTACCGCCAAACCCGCCGGAATCCCATGCCAAAATTTGTGCCATCAGGGGTGAGGCACCCGACAAGCCAACTTGGCGAGTTCACAGAAACAACCTGATGCCAATCGGGTAGTTCCCAGATGATGATCGGCCCCACGAATCGCCGCACTACAAAGCGATCGAGGAATCTGTAGATTCAAATCTTCGGGGGGCCACGGCACTTCGGCCTTGTGGCAAGTGCGTTCCGTTTGGTAGAAACTCTCTCCATGAGCAGCTTCCGCGTCCGGCCGCGCTTCGTCCAGCGAGTCCCCCTCTCCCCCGCCGAAATCGAGGAGCGCCTCGCCGCGAAAATCGCGGAACGCTGCCGCGACTGCGAACTGAAGCGCTTTCCCGGATACCTCACCCTGCGCATCCCCGAGGCCGAGCAGCATTTCTGGTCGCCGCAGCTCACCCTGAGCCTCGATCCCGACGAAAAAGAGGGCACCACCATCAGCGGCATCTACGGACCGAGAACCAATGTCTGGTCGATGTTCCTCTACGGCTACCTGATCGTCGGAACCCTCTCCACCTTCACCGGCATCTTCGGCATCGCCCAATGGGTCGTCGGGATCAAGCCCTGGGGCCTAGCGCTTTTCGCCCTCTTCATGGCACTGGCGCTCGCCCTCTACCTGCTCGCGCAATTCGGCCAAAAGCTGGGCGCCCGCCAGACCTACACCCTGCACCTGGCCTACGAGTCGGCCATCGGCGCCTCGGTGGAGATCCGTTGAGCCCGCATCGTGCCTCGTGTCCCCTCGCGGTCCCACGTGCCGGCGGCGTCGCGAAAGCGCCATCGAAGGGACTTCGCGCGGGGCGATTCCTGCGCGATACTGTCTGATCGGAATTTCCCCATCGCGCAAACCATGGTTCGACTCTTTTTCGCCGTCCTGCTCATCGTCCCCGTTCCGGCGACGGCGGGCGAACCGGTGTCGGCGTTCGGGCGCCCCCTCGCGCCTGAGGAACCACCCGCCTTGAGCAGCCGGTCCGCCCGCTTCCTCCAGCGGGCGGCGGAACACTGGGCCTACCAGCCGCTCGCCGAAGCCGCCCCGCCCGAAGTGGCGAAGAGCGCCACGGCCGCCGCGGTCCGCAACGAGATCGACCGCTTCGTCTTCGCCCGCCTCGAGGGCGCCGG
>SLGN01000580.1 GCA_007123695.1 Verrucomicrobiales bacterium | reverse complement strand
GAGCGCGGTGAAGCCTTTGACGTCGCTCACCAGCAGCACCAGCGGCGTCGAACGGATCAGGGCGATGGTCGAGCCGCCGTGGTCGCCCAGAACGGGGGGCGGGGACTTTTCCCCCCGCTCCTCGTAGCGAAATTCGTGGTCGGCGAAGGAGATCGTGTCGCCGTCGCGCAACTGTCGCGCCGCCGTCACCCGCGATCCGTTGAGATAGATGCCGTTGAAGCTCCCGAGATCGAACAGGTAGAAGCCGCCGTCCTGCTTCCGGATCATGGCGTGGCGGCGCGAGACCCGGGGGTCGGCGATCACGATCTGGCATTCGTCGCTGCGCCCGACAATGGAGGCGGGACCCAGTTCGAAGGTCCCGATTCCGTCGGCTCCATGGAGAAAGGCATTCAAGGCTCCGGGATGAAACCAACTTCTCAGCGAATCGGCAAGCACGAAAAACGGGCAACGACCCGACACGCCGCACTCCCTCGGTCCCGGATCGGGGTGCCCCCAGGATCGATGCGCCGCCCCGGCCCCTTACTCGCACCCCCCCGGCGGCAACCCCAGCCACTCCTCCACGCCCGCCAGGTCGAGAGTGTTCACCACATCCTCGCGCCGCAGCCACCCCTTGCGCGCAAGACGCACGCCGAAGGCGAGGTAGTCCAGTTGCGAGGTGCGGTGGGCGTCGGGATTCAGGGCGCACTTCACCCCCTTCGCCACGGCATGGCGCCACCAGCGCCAGTCCAGGTCGAGCCGCCAGGGATTGCAGTTCAGCTCGATCGCGGTGCCGCTCTCCGCGCAGGCCTCGATCACCGCCGGGATGTCGACCGCGTAGGGCTCGCGCTCCAGCAGCAGGCGCCCCGTCAGATGCCCCAGCATCGTCACCCGCGGATGGCCCACCGCGTGCACGATGCGCTCGGTCATGGCCGCTTCCGGCAGCGTCATGGCGTTGTGGACGCTGGCCACGACGTAGTCGAGCTCGCCGAGCAGCCCGTCGTCGAAGTCCAGCGAGCCGTCCTTGAGGATGTCCACCTCGCTGCCGGCGAGCAGACGGAACTTCGTGCCCTCCTCGCGGAAGCGCCGGTTCAGCGCCCGGATCTCCGCGATCTGCGCACGCAGCCGCTCCTCGTCGAGACCGTTCGCCTGGAAGGAGCTCTTCGAATGGTCGGCGATGCCGAGATACTGCAAGCCCAGCTCGATGGCGGCCTCGGCCATCTCCTCGAGCGTGTTCCGGCCGTCGCTCGCCACGGTGTGGTTGTGGAAGGTGCCGCGCAGGTTCTCCAGCTCGAGCAGGCGCGGCAGGTCGCCCCCGGCCGCCGCCTCGATCTCCCCGGCGTTCTCGCGCAGTTCGGGCGCGATGTAGTCGAGACCGAGAAAGCGGTGCAGCTCCGCCTCGCTTTCGAACACGGGCGGCTCGGTCGCCTCCCCGCCCTCGCGCACGGAGAGCCGGTATTCGTTGAGCGTGTAGCCGCGCTCCAGGGCGCGGCCCCGCATCGCGACGTTGTGCTCCTTGCTGCCGGTGAAGTAGGCGAGGGCGCAGGCGAACTCGGCGTTGCCCACCGCGCGCAGGTCGCACTGCAAGCCCGAGGCGAGGTTCACGCTCGCCTTCGTCGGTCCCTTCGCAATGACCCGCGCCGCCCAGGGCTGACCGGCGAACCAGTCGACGAGCGACTCGGGCCGCGACGTCGCCGCGAGAAAATCCACGTCGTGGACCGTTTCCTTGGCTCGGCGGTAGCTGCCCGCGACCTCGGCCCGGAGACAGTCGGGATGCTGCCGCAGCGCGGCGAGGATCTCCTCCACCGGCCCGGCCACATCGCCGAGCCGGAAGCGGTCCGCATTGGCCTCGCGAAAGGCGATCGCCTCGAGGATCTTCTCCTGCGACTTCGCGCCGAAGCCCGGCAGCTTCGCCACCTCGCCCGCCTCGCACAGCGCCTTCAGGCCCGCCAGCGAATCGGCGCCGAGCTGTTCGTAGAGCGCCTTGACCTTCTTCGGCCCCAGACCCTGCAAGTCGAAGAGTTCGAAGAGGCCCGGCGGAAACTCCGCCTTGAGCTTCTCGTGGAAGCCCAGCGAACCGGTCGAGGCGAGCTCGTGCAGCTTCTGCCGCAGCGCGTCGCCGATGCCCTTGATGCCGGAAAGCTTGTCCTCCCGCGCGATCGCGACGATGTCGCCGGGATACTGCGACACCGTCTCCGCGCCGGTGCGGTAGGCGCGGATCTTGAAAGGGTTTTCGCCCTTCAGCTCGAGGAGCAGGGCGATTTCCTCGAGGGTCTCGGCAAGGGTCTCGCGGGTCATGGCGCAGGCGGCACGGATCGTCGCCGGCACCTTTCTCCCCGCAGCCCGCTCCGCGCAAGGGCCTCTTTCCCCAAGCGGGCCGATTCAGGTGCCGCGGGTGTCTCCGAACAGCTCGACGTGCAGCCGGTTGCAGTAGCGGTAGCCGCGCCGCTTGCAGAGGTCCACGAGCGTTTCGTCGCGCCCCCGGATCGCCTCGGCGGAGGTGCCCTCGGGCATCAGCAGGACCTTGTTCGGCGGGATGTCCCGCCCGATCTGCCCGAGCAGGTCCTCGATCTCCTCGAGGTCCCCGGCCGAAGCGACGACGAACTTCAACTGGTAGGGGTAGGCGTCGATCCAGGCGCGGATCACCTCGGGCTGGAGCCGCAGGCTCTCGTGCCGCTCGATCCAGCCGGGAGCGATCTCTCCGGCCAGCGGAGTCGCGTTCGACAGCTTCGGGCTGAGCGAGGCGAGGTCGCAGGCGATGCCCTCGGGCGCCACCGTCGCGGCGGTCTCGATGGTGAGATGCTGGCCCGCCTCGCGCAGGGCCGCCATCAGTTCGTGGATGCCCTTGGCGACCATCGGCTCCCCGCCGGTCACGACGGTGTGGCGGGCGCCATGGGCGAGCACCTCGGCGACGATCTGCTCGATGGGGCGGTCCTCGCCCTCTGGATCCCACGAGGCGTATTTGGTGTCGCACCAACGGCAGCGCAGATTGCAGCCCGAGCTGCGCACGAAGACCGAAGGCACCCCGGTCAGCTCGCCCTCGCCCTGGATCGAGTAGAAAATCTCGGCAATCCTCATGGCCGGGTTGGCCGGGTTGGCCGGGTTGGCCGGGTTGGCTGGGTTGGCTGGGTTGGCTGGGTTGGCTGGGGCGATTGGACCGGCTTGGGCGGGAGCGGTCCGCTGTCCTCGTAGACCGTCGGGTCGGGGATCCCCGCGAGCAGGAAGGCCTCGCGCCGTTCGACGCAGGTCCCGCACTTGCCGCAATGGATCTCGCCGCCTTTGTAGCAGGACCAGGTCTTGGCGAAATCGACCCCGAGCTCGTGGCCGCGGGCGGCGATCTCCTCCTTGCGGACGTCGATGAAGGGGCGCAGCACCTCGATCCCGGCGTAGGTGCCCCGGCGGATGGCCTCGGCCATGGGGGCCATGAACTCCTCGCGGCAGTCGGGGTAGACGGCGTGGTCGCCCGAATGGGCTGCGATCACCAACCCCGCCGCCCCGCGGCTTTCCCCGTAGCCGGCGGCGATGGAGAGCAGGATGCCGTTGCGGAAGGGCACCACGGTGGACTTCATGTTCGACTCCTCGTAGTGACCCTCGGGGATCTCCCCGCCCGACCGCAGCAGGTCCGAGGCGAAGAGCCCGTCCATGAAATCCAGCGGCACGACCTGATGGGGCACCCCCAGCAGCCCGGCCTGGAGCTTGGCGCAGGGAATCTCGCGGTGGTTGTGCTTCGACCCGTAGTCGAAGCTCAGCGCCGCCAGCACCTCGTGCTCGCGGGCCGCATGGTGGAGGGCCACGACAGAGTCCATTCCTCCGCTGACGAGAACGACGACTTTCATTCTTTTTCGCTACCGGCTCGCGGGTCTCGCCGGACTCGCCCAAACCGCAGGCCCTCCCGTCTTCGGGGAAGCCCGCGAGACCGGTCGCCCGAAACTTCCCGATTTCATCGCCGCAGTCTAGCCCATCCGCTCCCGCCGGCAAGGCGGCAGGCAACCCGACTGGTCGCGGGCTCGACCGCAACGAGATTCGACCGGGCGGATCGCTTGGTTCGGGGAAGCCAACCCGTTCCGAGCAACTCTCTAAAAATCAATGAAGTGGAGGTGAGGGGAGTTGAACCCCTGTCCTAAAAGCCATTGCATCGGGCTTCTACATGCTTAGTCGGTCTTTTGATTTAGGAGGGGCGGCTTCGATCGACAGAATCCGGCCTCTCCGATGGCCACTGTAACCTCTCGTCCCAACCGCCGGACCCCCGCGGCGAGACCAGCCTGCTAGGTGTCGCGATCCGGCTCAGCAGGCGTCGGCCGGGTCGCGTAGCGGCTCAATTAGGCCGCCAGGGCAAGTTCAGGTTCGTTGTTTGCATTTGTTTTTTTGAGCGGCTTTTTACGAGGCCAGCCGATCAACCTCGGCATGCGACCAGATCCTCAGACCTTCAGTCGAAACCAGTACACCCCCGTTGCCGGGAAATCACCGGATGAAGATCCTACACCACGCCGCTCCTCTACGCAAGGCCCGATCTCCCAAGCGAGGCCCCGGAGCCTGAGCTCTCTCTCTCAAATTCCGCGTTTCCAGAGGGCGCAGCTTTCCGGTGCCTCCGTTCGCCGTCACTGGTCCGCCCCGCCCCCGCCCCTGCCAGCCGGGTGGCCTCAATAGCGAACCTTCTTGCGCTTCACGGTCAGGGGCTTTTCGCCGGCGTCGGTCTTGAGCTTGTTGATCTGGTCGCGGATGAGGGCGGCACGCTCGAACTCGAGGCGGGTGGCGGCTTCCTGCATTTCTTCCTCGAGCTCGCGGATGACCTCGAGGACGTCGAGATCGCCGCCGGCCTCGGCCACGAGGGCGTTTTCGACCTCCTTGCCCCGCTGGTAGATCCGCAGGCTGCCCTGGTCGCTGCGCGAGACGGTGCGGGGAACGATGCCGTGGGCTTCGTTGTGCTCGGACTGGACGCGGCGCCGGTATTCGGTGATGCCAAGTAGGCTCTGGATGGAGTCGGTCACGGTGTCGGCGAAGAGGACGGCCTCGCCGTTGACGTGGCGGGCGGCGCGGCCGGCGGTCTGAATGAGGGAGGTCTCGCTGCGGAGGAAGCCCTCTTTGTCGGCGTCGAGGACGCAGACGAGGCTGACCTCGGGCAGGTCGAGGCCCTCGCGGAGGAGGTTGATGCCGACGAGGATGTCGAACTCCCCGGCGCGGAGGCTGCGCAGGATCTCGACGCGCTCGATGGCGTCGACGTCGGCGTGGATGTAGCGCACCCGCAGGCCGACATTGCGGAGGTAGTCGGTGAGGTCTTCGGCGGTGCGCTTGGTCAGGGTGGTGACGAGGATCCGCTCGCCCTTTTCGACGCGTTGGCGGCAGAGCTCGATGGTCTCGTCGATCTGCCCCTTGAGCGGCCGCAGGGTGACGACGGGGTCGAGCAGTCCGGTGGGCCGGATGATCTGCTCGACGATGAGGTCGGTGCCTTTCTTCTCGGGGTGGAAGGACTCGACGGGCTGGCGGCTCCCGGAGATGCGCGGGAGGCGGGCGGGGGTGGCCTCGTCCATGCCGATGCGCTCGCGGCGGTGGGGAATGTAGCCGCGGCTGCCGGCGACGGAGTTCTCGATCTCGAAGCGGGCCGGGGTGGCGCTGACGTAGAGACGCTGGCCCGTCATCTGCATGAACTCGTCGAAGCGCAGGGGCCGGTTGTCGAGGGCGCTGGGGAGGCGGAAGCCGAAATCGACGAGGGTCTGCTTGCGCGAGCGGTCGCCCTCGTACATGCCGCCGATCTGCGGGATGGAGACGTGGGACTCGTCGATGACGGTGAGGAAGCCCTCGGGGAAGAAGTCGAGGAGGGTGCCGGGCCGGCTCCCGGGGGGGCGCGAGGTGAGGTGGCGCGAGTAGTTCTCGATGCCCTGGCAGAAGCCCATCTCCTGCATCATCTCGATGTCGTATTCGGTGCGCTGCTTGATGCGCTGGGCTTCGAGGTATTTCTCGTTTTTCTCGAAATGCTCGATGCGCTCGGCGAGTTCCTTGCGGATCTCGCGGATGGCGGCGGTCATCTTCTCCTTGGGCGTCACGAACTGCTTGGCGGGGTGGAAGGTGAACTCGCGGATCTGGGAGGTGGCGGTGCCGGTGAGGGGGTCGAAGACGCTGACCCGGTCGATCTCGTCGCCGAAGAACTCGACGCGCACGGCCTCGTCCTCGAGCGAGGCGGGATGGACCTCGACGACATCGCCGCGCACGCGGAAACGGCCGCGCTGGAACTCGATGTCGTTGCGCTCGTAGAGGATGGAGACGAGGCGGCGGAGGAACTCGTCGCGGTCGAGGGTCTCGCCGACGCGGACGTGGACCATCATGTCGCGGTAGTCGTCGGGCGAGCCGAGGCCGTAGATGCAGGAGACGCTGGCGACGACGATGACGTCCGGCCGCATCAGCAGCGAACCCATCGCGGAGAGGCGGAGCCGCTCGATCTCGTCGTTGATGGAGGAATCCTTCTCGATGTAGGTGTCGGTGCGGGGGATGTAGGCCTCGGGCTGGTAGTAGTCGAAGTAGGAGACGAAGTACTCGACGGCGTTGTCGGGGAAGAAGGTCTTGAGCTCGCTGTAGAGCTGCGCCGCGAGGGTCTTGTTGTGCGACATCACCAGGGTCGGACGGCCGAGCGCGGCGACGAGGTTGGCGACGGTGAAGGTCTTGCCCGAACCGGTCACGCCGAGCAAGGTCTGGTGCTCGTTGCCGGCGAGGAGGGACTTGGTCAGCTTGGCGATGGCCTGCCCCTGGTCCCCTTGGGGACGGAACTCGGAACTGAGGCGGAAGATGGACATGGAGGTCCACCTCTATACGACGGGAAAGGCGGCGGGGCAACGCTCACCCCGTCACCAGACCCTCCATGCGCACGACCTCGAGATCGCGTCCGACGACTTTGCGCAGGGGCAGGAGATCCTCGTGGACCCAGCGGTCGTCGGGGGCGCCGCTGATGAACCAGTCCCCGCCGTTGTCGGCAAGGATCATGCCGTAGCGCTGCAGCCCCTCGAGGACGACGCGGGCCGGGCCGGAGAAGGGGGAAAGATCGAAGTCGGCCTTGAGGCGCACCCTCATGCCCATCGGAGGCAGATCCTCGTCGCGGTGCGGACTGGCGTAGTGGCTCGCGGGCGAAACGTAGGCCCGGCGGGTGCGCCGCACGGTGAAGCGCAGGGCGTGGCGCAACTCGCCCAGCCCGCAGATCTCGTCGTAGCGGGCGAGACCGGGCAGAACGGGCAGCCCGGCGGCGTCGGCGCTGGTCCAGCCCGCCGGTCTTGGCTTGGGGTCGCGAAGGTCGAAGACGGCCCCGCTGCCGGCCCGCCACGACTTCCCGCCATCGACAGGGAAGGCGCTGAAGAGTTCGTAGAGCCTCCAGTTGTCCCGGTCGAGCACGATGACGTGACGGTCGCCCGCTCCGTCGGGTCCGCCCTCGATGGGCGCGTCGGGCGGGATGGGATAGGGGCCGGGATCGCTTTCGTCGGCGTAGCGGAACTCGACGGGCACCTTGGCCTGCGAAGCGTCCACGACGACGTAGGGAATGCCGGCGGGAACGCCCTTCCACACGCCGCCGAAGTCCTCGTGGAGCCGGGTGTCGGCGCCGATCGCGGCAATGATCG
>SLGN01000531.1 GCA_007123695.1 Verrucomicrobiales bacterium | reverse complement strand
TCGTCTCCATCCTGCTGCTCGCGGCCGGTTCGGCGGCGGGGGAGTCGCGGCTCTTTCCGCAGATGGGCAACGCGCTGCTGCGCCGCCCCTGCAGCCCCGCCCCGCGTCTCGGCGAGATGCTGCTCTCGACGCGCTTCGACGCCTTCCTCCTCGCCGTCTTCATCGTCTCGCACCTGATCTTCTTCCGCGGCTTCTTCCTCAACCCCGGCCTCGCCAAGGCCGTCCTCGGCGGCAACCTCGAGCTGAAGCACACCTTCAAGACGATCCCCGGGCTCACCACCTGGACGCAGGTCTCGCTGATCCTCGGGGCCCTCCGGGGCATGCGGTGGTCGGGCCTGCTCCCCGGCCGGGTCAAGCTGATCTCGCTTTTCCACCTCGTCTTCTTCGGCACGCTCTTCGTGCGCGCCCTGCTCTGGTCGGAGAGGCTCGCCCTGATCGAGGGCGGCGTGCCCTTCTTCCTCGTCGCCCTGCCGCGCGTCTGCGCGGCGGCGGGCCCCTTCGCGAGGCAGCTCCTGCGCCTCCTCCCTCTCCTCCTGCCCGTGGCCGCGCTGCTGCTCTTCGTCTCCTTCGAGTTCCTGCGGTCCTGGCAATACTACAGCGGCCAGCATTCCAGCATCTTCGAGTTCGGCTGGCGGCGGCTCTACACCTACTACTTCGAGGCGATGAACACGGGCGCGGCCATCCTGCGGGTCGCGGGCTTCTACGACGGGCCCACCGGCCCGCTCTCGGGGAACGCGCACGAGGCGATCTACGAGGGCCTCTACCTAGGCACCCTCGACATCGAATACAACAACCCCGGCGGCCTGCACTACTACGCGGCCCGGCTCGGCAACGTCCTCCTCGCGCCCTTCCTGCTGCTGCTGGGGACATGGTTCGGCATCACCTGGCGGGCCTACAAGGAGGGCCGCCTCCTCTCGCTGCTCTATCCCGTGACCTTCCTCGGGCTGATGGAAATCCTCCGCATTCCCTACAGCATCGGAACCAACCGGGTCGTGCCCGCGCTCGTCGTCGCCATACTGGTGCTGGTCTGGGCCGCCACCCTGAAACGACGCGTCCGCGTCCGGCGGGAATCGCAGCCCGACTGGCCCCTCCCCGATCCCGCGCCGCGATGACCCGCGTCCGCCTCAACGCCCGCTTCCGCCTGCGTCCCGTCACCGGGGTGGAACGCTTCGCCGCCGAGGTCTCCGACCGCCTCGCCCGAGATCCCCGGATCCGCCTCGGCGATACGGCGCCCGACCGGCCCCTCGCCGGACTCCGGGGACACGCCTGGGAGCAGTTCGCCCTGCCCCGCCGCCTCGACCGCGACGAAGTCCTCTTCTCCCCCTGCAACACCGGGCCGGTCTCGGTGGCGCGGCAGCTCGTCGTGGTCCACGACGCGGCGGTGTGGGACTGCCCCGAAGGCTTCGGCCGGACCTTCCGCGAGCTTTACCGCCATCTCCTGCCCCGGCTCGCACGCCGCGCCGCCGCCCTCGCCACCGTCTCGCAGTTCTCCCGCAGCCGCCTCGCCGAGCGTCTCCGCCTGCCCGAGGAGCGCATCCTCGTGCTCGGCAACGCGGCCTCGTCCGACTTCTCCCCGGCCCCGCCCAACCCTGTCGGGTCCGCCGCCCAAGAGGGTTCGGCCCCGCCCGACCCTGTTGGGTCCGGCACCAAAGAGGGTTTGGTCGTGCTCTGCGTCGGCTCGATGGACCCGCGCAAGAATCTCGGCCGGCTGCTCCGCGCGTGGGTCTCGCTGCAAGCCGCCGGCGATCTGCCCGAGGGCGCGCGGCTCGAGCTCGTGGGCGGAGCCAATCCCCGGAATTTCGCCGGGGTCGAGCGCATCGAGGGCGCGGGCATTTCCTGGCTCGGCCGCATCGACGACGCCGAACTCGTGGAGCGCTACCGCCGCGCCGACGCCTTCGTCTACCCGAGCCTCTACGAGGGCTTCGGCCTGCCTCCGCTCGAGGCGATGGCCTGCGGCTGTCCCGTCCTGCTTTCCCATGCCGCGAGCCTGCCCGAAGTCGGCGGACCCGCATTCGAGTCCGGAGACGTCGACCCGGCCGGCGCCGTCCTCTACTTCGATCCCGAAAGCGAAGCCGGCATCGCGGCGGCGGTGTCGCGCTTTCTCCGCCTCGACCCCGCCGACCGGGAGCGGATGCGGCGCAACGCCCTCGCCCGCGCCGCCCGTTTCTCCTGGGACGAAGTCGCCGACCGCACCGCCGCCGCCCTCGCCGCGATCGGGGGGAATTCGTAAGCCGGAGACCGGTCCCGGTCCTGCGCGGTTCTGCGCGGGCGACCGCAATCCCTCCGCCGGGTGGCGCCGCTACTTGCGTAGCAGGCCGTTGAGATTCTGCGACGCCGAGGTCTGTCCGGTGACGGCGAAGCTCTCGGTCAAGTTGTCGGAAAAGCCGGTGGCGAAGCGGAGTTGTCTGAAGGCGGGGCCACGGTCCCGCAAGACAAGCCGCCGCGTCCCCGAAACCCGCATCGGGACGCCTGCGGGATTGGTGTAGTTGCCCCGGTAGAGTCCAACGAGGGTCGCCCGCCGTGCATTGCCCACCGGTTGTCTCCACAAAATGCGATGGCGCGGGCGTTCGAAGAAAATCGGAAGGAGCGGAACGAGCAGTTCCGATCGCCTCGAGGTGACGATGATGCGCGCGCGGCCTGCAACTGGTTCGCTACGGAGCGAGGCATTCCCCGCAATCCCGCTAACGTTGCCCACGTAGCGTCCGTGGAACTTGCGGAACTGCCTGCGATTGAGGGTGGCCGCATCGACGACAGTTCCCGCGATCAAGAGCAGGACCACGGCGGTAGAAAAAAATCGTTTCATGTTCGGTGCGCCAACACTAAGACCAAACCCCCAAAATCGAAATCGAAATCGGGATCGAAATCGCCCCACCCCTCAACGCCGCACCGCCTTCCCTTTGCCCTTCCCCCCAGCCTTGCCCGCCTTCGCGTCGCGCCGCACCGCCTTGCCGGACCTCCCCGGTCTCATCCGCTTCAGCGCCCGCATCTCCGTGGCGGCGCCCTCGTCTCCTTGGTCCGCCATCCACGCGTCGAGGTCGGCGCGCAGCCCGTCGCGCACCTCGGCGAGCGAGGGATCGTCGATCAGGTTGTTCCGGTTCCACGGATCGGCGACGACGTCGTAGAGCTCCTCGGCCGGACGGTGGAGGTACTCCCGCACCAGCACCGCCGCCCTTTCGTCGCCGCCCTCCGCGGCGCGCACCCAGCTCTCCCAAGGCTCGCCCTTGTTGGCCGCGCAGCTGAAGACCGCCTCGGGCGTAAGGTTGCGGATGTAGAGGTGCCCGGCGCTGCGCACGCTGCGGATGCCGAAGAACTCCGACCCGTTGTTGACCCCCCGCGTCGTCTGAATGCCGTAGACCCGTGCCTTGTGGGTGTCGCGCTCTCCGCGCAGCACCGGGAGAAAGCTGCGCCCCTCCAGCACCCCTGGCACCGGTGCCGCCGCTGCCTCAAGAAAAGTGGGTAGGACATCGACGTATTCCACCAGCGCCTCGCTCTCGCTGCCGGGCGCGACGACCCCGGGCCAGCGGACCACCGCCGCGCTGCCGAGACCGGCGTCGTAGCAAGTCCACTTCGCGAAAGGGAAGCCGCTGCCCTGCTCCGAGAGGAACAGCACGAGCGTCTCGGACGAGGCGCCGCTCGTCTCCAGCACGCCGAGGATGTCCCCGACCTGCGAGTCCATGTAGGTGATCTCGGCGAGGTAGCGCGAATAGTGCTCCCGCGTCTCCGGCGTGTCGGCGAAGACCGGCGGCAGCTCCAGTTGCGCCGGAGGATAGGCCGAGGCGTCGCCCATCACCCAAGGCGCATGCGGCTCGACGAGCGCCACGACGAGGCAGAACGGCTCGCCGCTGTCCCGCGCCATGAACTCGCCGATGCCCTCGACGCTGTGCGGCAGCGTCGGCGCCCGCGTGCACGAGTGGTCGAAGCCCGGCACCTCCTCGAAGGGGTAGGATGCGCCCGGACCCACATGGCTTTTGCCCGCCAGCCCGACTCGGTAGCCGGCCTCGCCGAGGTAGTGCGCCACGCTGCGGACCCCGTCGTGCGCCATGGCGTGGTTCGGGTAGGCGCCCGACTTCACCGGATAGAGGCCCGAATAGAGATTGTGCCGCGTCGGCGAGCACATCGGAGCCGCTTGGAAGCAGCGGTGGAACATCATCCCCTCCGCCGCGAGACCCGCAAGATGCGGAGTCTTCGCCTGCCCGCCGTGGACGCCGAGATCGCCCTTGGTGCAATCGTCCGCCATGATCACAAGGAAGTTCGGACGCCCCTCCGCCCCCGCCCCCGTCGTCGGAGAGACGGAGGCGACAGCGGCCAACGCGGCGACGACAGCGCAGGGAGCGAGGCGGGTGGGGCGGAAGGCGGATCTGGGCATGGCTGCGAACATTCTAGCATTCAACACAGGTCTCGCACAATCCTTCGGCGAAGCGCCCTTGGGTTCCGACGGGTTGCCGCGTTCGATGGCAACTGCGGCGTCGGACGCAGGCTTGCCAAGGGGGTTGCGCGGCGAATCCGGACTTGCGCGGGAACGGGGTTCGCGGCGAACCTTCCCTTCCGTCCGCCCCACCCGCCCGACGTCGCCCATGAACGAAAAAACCATCCTCGTTGCACTCGCTCTCGCCTGCTCCACGACGCTCGCCGGCCTGGCAGCGGATTGGCCCCGCTTTCGGGGCGTCAACGGTTCGGGGGTGGATGCTGCGGCGCCGGTCCCGGCGCTTTGGGACGAGAGCACGCTGCTCTGGTCGGCGGATGTGCCTGGGCGCGGACATGGCTCCCCCGCGGTTTTCGGCGGCAGAGTCTATCTGCTTTCGGCGATTCCGTTCGAGGGGACCGCGAACGCCCCGGCGTCGGCGGGCAAGGGGGGCAAGACCGACGGCCAGGGGAAGGGGAAGGCGAATGGCGGGGGCCGATCCCTCTACGAGTGGGCAGCGCTCTGCTACGACGCGGAGACGGGCGAAGCGCTCTGGGAGAGGCGTTTCGATGTGGGCCGCTTCGGAGGGCATCGCTTCAACAGCCCGGCTTCCTCCACTCCCGCCGCCGACGGGGAGCGGATCGTCTTCGTCTGGGGGCCACCGGAGTCGCTCACTGTGACGGCCTTGAGCCACGGGGGCGAGCTGCTTTGGACGCGGGATCTCGGGCCGGTGGCGGGCGGACACGGCTTCGGCGGGTCCCCGGTGCTGCACGACGGGCTGGTGGTGCTGAACAACGACCAGGACCGTCGTCAGGGCAGCCTCCTCGGGCTGGACGCCGCCACCGGCGAGACCCGCTGGGAGGTGGAGCGCCGCAGCGAGCGCATCTCCTACTCCGTCCCCTGCGTCTACGAGACGGAGGGGCGCGAGCTGCTGGTCTTCGTCAACTGGCAGCACGGCTTCACTGCTGTGGACCCCGTCGATGGTTCGGTTGTGGCGGACGAATCGGTGTTCCCGCTCGACGCAAGCCTCCGGGCCATTAGCTCGCCGGTGGTGGCGGGCGATCTGGTGGTCGGTACCTGTGGCTACACCGGCAACCCGAAGTTCTGCGTAGCGATGCGCCTGCGCGGGAGCGATTGGGAGGAGGTCTGGCGGGTCGAGCGCAACGCGCCCCACATCCCCTCGGTGCTGGCGTTTGACGGGCTGGCCTTTCTCGTCGATGACGCTGGCATCGCGACCTGTCTGGACGCCTCCACCGGCCGGGAGAAATGGAGGGTCCGCGTGCCCGGCGTCGAGGGCACCGTCTCCGGCTCGCCGGTCAGCGACGGGCGCAAGGTGTTTTTCCCCGACGAGAGCGGCAAGGTCCACGCGTTCGCCGCCGCGGCGGAATTCGAATCCCTCGGCACCAGCCGACCGGGCGGTCTGTGCCGCAGCACTCCGGCGCTGTCGGCGGGCACCGCCTACCTGCGTACCGAGCGTATGCTACGGGCCTACCGATGACAGGCGCCCTCCGCGCCGCCCCAACCCCGCCCGTGATCCCCGGGCTGCGGTCCGGGAAACTGACCCGATCCCATCCTCCCCATGAAGTGCGTGCTGGCCCCCTCCGCCCGCCTCGTTGCGTCCGCCTTCGGCGTCCTTGCGCTCGCGTCCGCAGCCGCCGAGCCAGCCTCGGTCGACCACGGCATCGATGAGCAAGAATTCCGCAAGATCCGAAGCCTGGGCCGCCATTCGAAACGCGGAAAAATAACATCAAGGACAAATAACATCAATGCTGTTAATATGTTTTTCGAATGCAATCGCCAAGAATGGGAATGTGTTTCATGTTGGTTTCTGCTCGGTTCTCTTACCACGCCACCGTTTTCCTGCTGATGAGGGGCGAGGCGGTCGATGCGCTACCTTGGCGTGCGCGAGCGAGCGACATGCAGAAGTAGATGATCGGTGCGGGGGTCTAGGCCTCCACGACCTCCTCGGCAGGCCCGTTGCAGGGCTCGAGGCGCTTCCGAAACCTTGGCACCATCGTCGCCAGCCGTCTGCTGGTCTACGACGGCGACTCCCGACTCCCGCGAAATGAGCGGGCGATGGCACCCTGGCGAGGAATTTCCAAAAAGCAGCGACCGACGCGATTCGCGGCGCGCGGTGATGGCGCACCGGAGGAATTTTCTCTGACAGGGTGGAGCGTGGAGCAAATGTGAGCGCAAAGGGTGCCATTTCGCTACGCTCCCTTGGGGATTCTTCCGGCTGCCATCGCCATAGCATGCAGCGGCCCACCTCTTCCGCTTTCCCCCGCGCCAACCGCTAGGGCGGGACGCCTGAGTTCCCTACCACTCCAGTTGTTCACCTCTCTCCCAGCAGCTCCGCCTTCCACTCCCCCGGCATCGCCTCGCTCGCCTCGATCCAGCGCGTCGCGGCTGCGGGGTCGGACCTCAGCCAACTCTGCGCCTGGCGCCTCGTCGTCGCGCGGCGGCGCTGCGGGTCGTCGATGTCCAGCGACCAGGCGAGGGCGGCGGCGCGGTCGATCTCGGCGGCGTTCGAGACGAAGGCGGCGATGGCGGCGTCGCGCAGCGGGCCTCGCGCCATCCCGTCGAGCGCGTGGGACGAAGTTTCGAGGTTCACCTGCGACCAGCCGCTGAAGAGCGCCGTGACCGCCTCTTCTTTGGCCCTCCCCTCGGGCAGGGCGAGCGCCTCGGCGAGATACTCGTCCCCGCCGCCACGATTCCCCAGCTCCCGGAAGCCCGCCCGCGCCAGCGCCGCTTGGGACGCGGGGTCGCTCGCAGCCTTGAGGAAGTCGACGAAGCCCTGCGGGGCGCGTTGCGCCCATTCCCGGGCGAGCCGGTTCATTACCTCTTGCCGCATCGACTGCGGAAGGGCGGCGGCCCGCTCCATCGCCGCGAGTGGGTTGTCTCGACCCATTCGTGCGAAGTAGTTCGCGACCGCAGCGTTCTTTCTTCCACCGTCTTCGAAATGACGCAACACCCACTCGAGACCCGCCTCGGCATCGTCGCGGTGGACTCCGAATCCCAGCGCTCTCTACAGATACCATTCCGCCCGTTCGTTCGCGGGCACATACTCGATCGACAACGAAAGAGCGGCATCCGGTGCCGCACCCGCGAGCCGGTCCAATAGCTCCATCGCAAGTTGATGGCGCTCCCGCGATTCCGGGAGTTCCGACAATCCCCCCAACACT
>SLGN01000550.1 GCA_007123695.1 Verrucomicrobiales bacterium | reverse complement strand
TTTATTATCAAGTTTTTGAACGAATCGCTTGACCTTGGGTCAATCTATTGTCTGGATTGTAAAAAGAGCGGAGCGTCGTGCGCCGAACCCCGCAATTTTTACGACATCTCAACAACCGACCCGCAAAGTTTATGAACCTCCGCGACCAGCTCAAGGAAATCCTGCCCGACATCCTGCCAAGAAACCCCGCGCAAGCCATCAAGGGAACCGAGCTGATCGAGCTGGTGAAGCACCGGCTGAAGCAGGACTATTCCGAAGCGACCCTGCGCTACCATTTTTCGATCATGTCCTGCGATCCCTCGGCTCCGATCGCGAAGGTTGAGCAGGGTCAGGGCTACTACCTGCGCAGCGCGACGATGCACTCGATGAACAGCGCCCGCAACCTCTTCCGCGCAGCCGGGGAGAACGATGCCGCCTTTGCCAACGGCGGAGCCGATCTTGCAGTCGCCTTTTCCCGCGCCTCGAAGTTCCGCGCGGTGGTTCAGCGCTATCTCGAGTCGGTGCGGCAGTTTCCCTTCGCCTTCGAGGAATCGTTTTCCGCGGACCCCGGTGCGAGCCGCTGGCGCATCCCCGACCTCGCCGTGGTCGATTGGCTCACGGCGGAGAACGACGCCCCCGGCATGGACAAGCAGAAGATGGAGGTCCACCGCCGCATGGGCGAGTCGCCGCTGCGCATCACTGCGGTGAAGCTGCGCCTCTCCCTCGACCACGCCACCGTCCTGGAGGATCTCTACCAGTGCCTCTCGGCGTCCGAATGGGCCAACGTGGGCGAGCTGATCGTCGCCTCTGCGATCGACGACCCGAGACTCGCGGAGGAGGTGAGCCGTTTCGCGGCGCGCCACGGAATCGGGGTGATCAGCTTCGGCCTTTCCGAAGACGTTCTCGACGACATGCCCGAGCCTGCCGTGATCGAAAACATGGGCGAGCGCGAGTTCGACTCGCTCCTGGGGCATTTCCTCGCGATTCGGCGCCACGCCGCTCCCGCTGCGGGCCGCGGCTACGACTGGCAGCACATCGTGGCAAAGGCCTCGGCCAACCCGGACTTCGCCCGCTTCGAAAGCTGGATCTCGCGCTGCCTGCTGGAGGAGCGGCTGCTCTCGGCACGCGAATTCGAGGTGATGGGGCGCTCCGCCGCAGGGGGGGGGCAGGAATTCGTTGCCTGACTGCGGCGGGCGACGGGCGGCGGGCGACGGCGAGATTCTGCGGGAGACCGCCTACACCGGTATCCCGCGCTCCGCGAGCCGTCGCTGCAAGTCCCAGTGCATCGCGAGACCGCCGAGTTCGGAAAACAGGAGCAAGGCCCAGACCGCCCACTTGGCGCTGCCGGGATTTGCGACGAGAAGCGGCAGGAGAAAGCAACCGAAGAAGGCGACCACGAAGCGCATCGCGCAGCCTATGCCTACGGCGAGGAAGGGTGGCCCGTTGCGATGGAAGGACACGACCCGTCCGGGCAAGGAGAGTGCGGTGGATGCGGCGGCGGCGGCGATCGCCCACAGCATGCCGTGCCCCGCGATCCATTGACGAAAGCGTTCCAGTTCATGGGCGCCCTGGCTCGACCAAGCCGTGCCTTCTTCCAGGGACTGCCATGCGATCCAGGCAACGGCAGCGACTGAGATGGCTGCAATCCAAGCGAGCGAGCGAGCCGCATCGTGGCGAAGCCCCGCATCTTGCACGAAAACGACAAGGAGCGGGTGAGCCAACAGCAGCACAAGGTACTCGGCCGCCATGGGGAGGAAAAGATGCCACACGCTCGCTTCGCCCACGACGATCGCCCTTGCCATGAAGGCGTAGACGATCAAGGCGGTGGAGGCGCGGGAGGCGAGGCCTGCCGCCGACAGCGCTCCGCCTTCGCATTTCACCAGATGCAAAGCGCTGCCGACGGTGAGCTGGTTGACAAGGATTGTCTCCGCAGTCTCCGCATCCAGTTCGGCGCGATCAGGAAGCTTCATCCGGCGCCGCACATCGCGGCCACCATCAATAGCCCTCGGATCCACCGGGTGCAAGGGAGGAGCCGCCGCGCGGACTTCGCAGGAGTTCGGTGCCTGATTCTTCGCCTCGCGTACGGAGCCCGTCAATCCGGACGGTGTCCTTCGGCCTGCGCGAGGGGCGGGCCCTCTCCGGGTGGATGACCGTGGATCCGGACGTGGTCATCGATTGGTTCGAGGTGGCTCGTGACCACGGTCGCGCTGCCGAGTTCATCGCGGATTTCGTCTTCGATGGCGGTCGCGGTTTCGTGGGCGTCGCGCACCGTCGTGGAATCGGGGAAGACGAGGTGGAAATCGACCCAGTGCCCTTCGCCGAGATGCCGGTGGCGTAGCTGGTGCCAGGTGACGCCCTTTGCCGAGGTGGCCCGGTCGAGGCGGGCGACGAGGGCGGCTTGCACTGCGGGGTCCGCCCGATCCATCAGACCGTTGGCGCTGCACCACATCAGGCGCACCCCCGACCAGAGGATGTTCAGGGCGACGAGGATGGCGCAAAGCGGGTCGAATCCCATCCAGCCGGTTGCGAGAGTCAGGGCGAGGCCGCCAATGACCCCGATGCTGGTCCAGGCATCGGTGAGGACGTGGCGCCCGTTGGCCTCGAGAATGAGGGACCGGTGGCGCCGCCCCGTCGCGAGAAGCCACCAGCCGAGCCCACCGTTGATGGCGAGGGCGAGGGCGACGAGGACCATGCCTCCGCCAAGATGCTGCGGCCCTTCGCCCGCGATCCACTGCGCTATGGCGCTCCAGATGATGAAGAGGGCGGCAATGCAGATCAGCGCGCCCTCGAAGCCGGCAGAGAAAAATGCGACCTTGGCGTGGCCGTACGGATGGCTCTCGTCGGGCGGCTTCTGGGAGAGGCGCAGGCTGTAGACGACGAAGCCGACGGCGGCGACGTGGACCACTGACTCGGCCGCGTCGCCGAGGATGGCGGAGGATCGGGTCGCCCACCAGGCGCCGGCCTTGATCGCGAACATCACCACTCCGGTCCAGAAGGAGATCCAACTGGCCCGCCGCAGCAGTCGATGGGCGTCCGACTCCTCCATGCTCAAGAGGCAAATCCTACCACAGTCCAAACCATTCGTCTTGGCGCATGCGGGCCCGATCCGCAGGGACAGAAGGATCACCCATGGAGCTTCCGGATAAAGACGATCCATCTACACCGGCGCAATGAAAGTCTCCGAGGAACAAGCCTCGAAGAAGCCGCGCTCCGTCCGCGAAATTTTGACCAAAATTACAAATTAAATTCCTGATGGATTGAAGAAGATGATGGATTGAAGCAGATGGATTGAATTGCAGCCTACTGTCGGCGAATTGATAGAGCGCTCTGCTCACACCCCGGGAGATCCGGTCTTCCATGCAGATTGTTTCACAAGAAATACAAATAAAAAATGTGGGAATTAGTTTGAAAGCGATGCGGGAGACCGTGCTGGAAGCGTTGGCGGCGTCTGCGGGGACGTCGCGCGATCAGGCTGGGGATCGGCTTTTCCAAGGGGGTGCCCGAGGGGTATTGTCCTGCAGTTTCCCTGCTTGAGTCCGATTTGCTGCGATGAAGAGATTCTGCACGACCCTTCTCCCCTTTTTCCCGATCCTTTGCATGGGCGATCCACCGAGCGTGGAGACGGCGCCGCTGTCCGAAGAATGGCGGGCCCTTTCGCCTGAGGATGCTCTCGCCTCGATGCGGGTGCCAGAAGGCTACCGTGTCGAGCTGGTCGCCGCCGAGCCTCTCGTGGAGGACCCCGTGGCCTTCGACTGGGGGCCGGACGGACGTCTCTGGGTCGCCGAGATGCGCGACTATCCCAACGGCCAGACCTGGCACAAGCCGGGCGATCCGCTCGACGAGCCGGGTGGGCGCATCAAGGTCCTCGCCGACACCAATGGCGACGGGCGCTACGATTCGGCCACGGTGTTCCTCGACGGACTGTCCTACCCAACCGGGGTCAAGGTGTGGGGCAAGGGCGTGCTCGTGACCGCCGCGCCGGAGATTTTCTACGCGGAGGACACCGACGGAGACGGGACGGCGGACCGGCGCGAAGTCTGGTACGAGGGCTTCGCCCGCGCCAACCAGCAGCACCGCGTCAACGGCCTCGCCTGGGGTCTGGACAATTGGCTGCACGTCGCCAACGGAGACGGCGGCGGGGTGATCCTCTCGCAGGAGCGGCGCGAGGAGGTCGACATCCGCGGCTTCGACCTGCGCCTGAACCCCTTCACCCGCGAACACGAGCCGCTCAACGGCCGCACCCAATGCGGACGCTTCGGCGACGACTGGGGCAACTGGTTCGGCTGCAACAACAGCAATCCGCTGTGGCACTATCCCTACTCCTGGCATCTGCTGCGGCGGAATCCCGAGGTCCGCGTGGCCCGCGCCTACGTCGATGTGCCGAGGGAGCCGGGAGCGGCGCCGGTCTTCCCCGCCAGCCCCACCCTGGAGCGCTTCAACGACTTCGACCGGGCGAACCGCTTCACTTCGGCGTGCGGCCCCACGATCTACCGCGACACCGTGTTGGGTGAAGGCGTTTCCGGGAACGCCTTCACCTGCGAGCCGGTCCACAATCTGGTGAGCCGCCAGGTGCTGGAGCCGAGGGGGGCGACCTTCGTCTCGGACCGCCATCCCGACGAGCGTGAGTCGGAATTTTTCGCCTCGACCGATCCATGGTCGCGGCCCGTCGCGGCGAGGACCGGTCCCGAGGGCGGCCTTTGGATCGCGGACATGTATCGCTTCGTGATCGAGCATCCCGAGTGGATCCCGCAGGAGTGGCAGAAGAAACTGGAGATGCGCGCCGGGGCGGGCCGCGGGCGTATCTACCGGGTCGTGCCCGATGCGGGGCCGTCGCCGGAAATTCCGCGGCTCGACCATCTCGATGCCGCCGGGCTGGTCGCCCGCCTTGAAAGCGGCAACGGCACGGTGCGCGACCTCGCCCACCAGATGTTGCTATGGCTGGGCGGGAAAGAGCCGGTCACGGCGCTGGTGGAAATGGCTCTCTCGGGGAAGAGTCCTCTGGCACGCGTCCATGCCCTCTGCGTTCTCGACGGACTCGGCGAACTGGAGACCGACACGCTCTTCGCTGTCCTTGCCGAGAACCATCCGGGCGTCGTCCGGCACGCGGTGCGCCTTGCCCGCGGGCGCGTTCCTGCGGGGGAGCTGGCGGGCCTGCCTGAAAGGATGCGCGACGACGCTTTCGTCGCCATCGAATTGGCCGCTTTGCTCGGCGAAGAGGGGAGCGGTCCCGAATCGGACGCGGCGTGGCTGGCGGACCTGCTCTCGCGCCATGGCGACGATCCCCACGCCGTGCCCGTGCTGCTCAGCGCGGTGAACCGCGAAAACCTCGCTCCCCTCGTCGCGAAGCTGACCCAGCCGAATCCGCGCTGGAGGAACGACGCCGTGCTGCCCGAGCTCGGGCGCTTCGCGGCCCGTTGGGGCGACGCCCGTTCGCTCGGACTCCTCGCCGCCTACGTCGTCGGCGAGGACGGGCCGGACCAAGACCGTCGGCTGGCGCTGCTGTCCGGTCTCTTCGAGGGTGGCGCCACCGTCGATTCCCTCGCGGGGGGCGGGACGCTCTCCGCCGCCCTGCGCGAACTCCTCGACGACGCGCGGGCGCGGGCGTCCGACGCCGCTCTTGGAGCGGAGGCGCGAGCCGCAGCGGTCCGGTTTCTCGGGCAGCCTGCCGTGTTTGACGGAGACGGCGACTTCGACCGTCTCCTCGGCCTGCTTGCTCCGCAAACACCTCCGGCCCTGCGAGAGGCCGCCTTCGAAGCGCTCGCCCGGGTCCGCCACCCCGGTACGGCGCAGGCCCTTGGCGACCGCTGGGCCGCCCTGCCGCCGAGCGACCGGTCCCGGGCGCTGGCTTTGCTGCTGGGGCGGAGCGACTGGACGGCGGCGCTGCTCGACTCGATCGAGGCGGGTGCGGTCCCGCGCGGCGAAGTCGATGCGGCGAGCCGCCGCCGTCTCCTCGAGTCGCCCGATGCGGCCGTGCGCGAGCGGGCCCGCCCGCTTTTCGAGTCCGCCGCCGACGCCAGTCGCGAGGAGGTTCTCGCCGCCCACGCCGACGTCGCCGCGATGAAGGGCGATGCGGCGACGGGCAAATCGGTCTTCGGCGCCGCCTGCGCTGCATGCCATGACGCCGGACCGGGTAAAAATCCGGTGGGACCGGATCTCGCCGGGCTCAACGACAGGTCTCCCGAAACGCTGCTCGTCGCGGTGCTCGATCCGAACCGCGCCGTCGAGGACCGTTATGTGAACTACGCCGTGACGACGACGGAGGGCGACATGGTCTACGGCGTCGTCGCCGACGAAAGCTCGAACGCCCTGAGAATCCGCCAAGCCGACGGCACCGCGCGCGCCCTCGCCCGGGGAGAGATCGCGTCAATGGCGTCCACCGGCGTTTCCCTGATGCCCGAAGGCTTCGAGAAAATCCTCTCGAAGCAGCAGCTCGCCGACCTTTTCGCCTATCTCGCCACGCTCGGTTCGGACGAGGCCGCCCCGCCCCGAGGGAACGTCGACATGGCCGCGCGGGTCGGGCTCGGCGCCGACGGAACGGCCCGGCTGCGTGCCTCGAGGTGCCGCCTTGACGGCGAGCGTCTCCGCTACGACGAGACATCGGACGCCATCGAGGGCTGGGGCGCCGAGAGCGACCGCATTCAATGGACCCTCGTTCTCGACCGGCCCGGCGAGTTCCGGGTCGAATGGGACGCCTCGGCGCCGGAGGACGGGCCTGCCGAAAAGGGATGGTGCCTCGAGATCGGCGGGAGAGAGGTCTTTTCCGGCGCCGCCGTCGAAGGTCCGGCGCCGGGCGCGGGCTTCGTTGCCGCAACGCTCGGAGTCGTCGAATTGGCCGCTGCCGACCATCTCGTCGTGCTGCGGTCGCAAGGACCGACCGTCGGCCCGCTGCCGAGGCCGAGGGAGCTGCGCTTCGTGAGGATGCCTGCGGAGCAGCCCTGAATCAGCGCAGCACCACGGGGCGCTCGGTCCAGCCGCGCCGCGCCGCTTCGAAGTCGATCCAGCGCTGCGCCTCCTCGGCGCTGGTGAATCCGGCCTCGGTCACGACGAGGTTCAGTCCGGTGCCGGGGGCGGCGAAGACCGAGTTTGGAATGCCCGCGCCCCGCAGCATGCCGGACAGCTCTTCGGCGCTGGCGAGTCGGCGGTAGGCACCGAACTGGACCCGGTAGGGGTGGGTCGGCGAGGCCGGGGGCAGCGCTGCCGGGCCCGGTGCCGGAACCGCCGCGAGCGGCGGGGGCAACTGACCCGCTGAGGACGGGGGCGGAGCGAGCGCCGGACCGGGAACGGCATGCGGAGGGATCGGCGCGTTCATCGGGAGGAGCGGGGACGCTCCGGCAGCTGCGGGAGCGTAGTCGGCCACGGAGGGGTAGGGGACGGGATCGGGATAGGCTGCCGGAGGCGGCTGGGGGCCCTTGAAAATGCCACGCAACCCCGACGACTGCGTCGCGGAGCTCGTCTCGGGAGCTGCGGCTCCCGGAGCGGCATTCGCGCCGTCGCGTCCGAAGAGGCCAGCAAAGGGGCGGAAGCGGCGCTCTCCCTCCGCTGCGGCGGACCGCTGGGCCGAGGCCGCGCCGCCCGCGAAACCTCCGAAGAGCGAGGGACCCGCCGCCGAGGCGTGGGGCGGGGGAATCACCA
>SLGN01000628.1 GCA_007123695.1 Verrucomicrobiales bacterium | reverse complement strand
TATGGCGGCGGCATGTTTCATTGCGTTCGGTTCGGCGGGGTCTATCGCAGCGGACTGAACTGGTTCGGAACTGGACCAAAAGGGCTCGCAATGGGCGCGAATCGCCCTTTAATTGTCTTTCTCCGACCATGCCCTTTTCCGACCGACTCGATAGAGCCCGCGCCGCCGCGCGGGAGGCCCTCGCCGGGGCGCTTGCGGCGGAGTCTGAGGCAGGGGGCTCGCTGCGGCTCCACAAGGATTTCCTGAGGGAGGGACGGCGCGGGATCCGCGAATTTCATGCGGTCGGAGGCAGCGGCTCGGAGGTTGCGGCGCGGCGTTCGGCGCTCGTCGACGTGCTGCTGGAGGACCTCTTCGCTCGCTGTCTGGGGGAAATCGCCGCAGAGGGGCGGACAAGGCTTCCGCAGCATCCGGCGACGGTGGTCGCCTGCGGCGGCTACGGGCGGGGTGAGCTCAGTCCGGGCAGCGACGTCGATCTCCAGTTCCTGCTGCCCGGATCGTCGCTCAGTCTCGCGGAGCCGGTCGAGGAGCTGGTGAAGCGGGTTTCCACGAGGCTCTTCGACCTCGGATTGAAGGTTAGCTATCCGGTTCGCTCGGTGAAGGAGGCGTGCAAGTTCGCCAACAAGGACCACCAGACGAAGACGACTCTGCTCGACGCACGCTTCGTGACGGGGGATCCGGAGCTTTTCGCCGAGTTCGAGGATGCGTTTTTCTCGCACTGCATCCGAGGGCGCGAGAGGGGCTATCTTGCCGAGCGCAGCCGCGACATCCGGGACCGGCACCGCAAATACGGTCGCACGCCCCATCTGCAGGAGCCCAACGTGAAGGAGGGCTGCGGCGGCCTGCGGGACCATCACAACTTGATCTGGGTGCTCTGGGTGCTGCGCCGCGAGCGCGATCTCGCCGGGCTGGAAGCCGAGGGCCGTCTCACCGAGATCGCCCGCACCGAGATCGAGGAGGCCTTCGAGTTCCTCCTGCGGGTGCGCGACCAGCTCCACTACAGCCAGCAGGGGACGCCGGGCGACATCCTGACGTTGCGGCTGCAGGGGATCGTGGCCACCGAGCTGGGCTATCCCGGGGGGAACATTCTGCGCCGCAGCGAGAGCTTCATGCGGGACTACTACCGCCACACCCGCAATCTCTTTCAGCACAGCACCTCGCTGATGCAGTCGTTCGAGCTGGAGGTCGCGGGGGACGAGACGAAGCGGATCCCGGTCTTCCATTTTCTGGCGCGCCAGCCCTCGGTGGAGGAAACCTTCGACGGCTTCTATGCGAAGGGCGGGCTGATCTATCCGGAGAGCGAGTCGGTCTTCGAGGACGATCCGGCGAGGATGATGCGCTACTTCCTCCATTCGCAGCGGCGCAATCTGCGGAGCAGCCCCGAGATCCGCCGTCTCTTCAAGCTCGGCTGGGACCTCATCGACGAAGATTTCCGCAACAGCCGGGTCATCCGCGACACCTTCGAGGAGATCCTGCAGAACCGCGGGCAGGTTGCGAACATTCTCCGCCGAATGCACCGCGTCGGCTTCCTCGGCAGGTATCTTCCCGAGTTCGGGCAGCTCACCGACCTCGTGCAGCACGAGTTCTTCCACCGCTACTCCGCCGATGAGCACACGCTGCGCTGTCTGGAGGTACTGGATTCGCTGCTTTTCAGCGACGATCCCAAGACGGCCTATTTCAGGCGCATCTTCCAGGAAATGGAGGACCCTGTCGCGCTCTACATCGCGCTCCTGCTGCACGACACGGGGCGTTCCGAGGAGGTGCGCCACCACGAGGACGCCAGCGCCGTCCTCGCCGAGCGGGTCTGCCGCCGCCTCGGCTACCGGGGCGACCGTCTCCGCCTCGTGATGTTCCTCGTGGTGCACCATCTCACGCTGTGGCGCACCGCGACGACGAAGGACCTGGACGACCAGGCGGTCGTCGCCGACTTCGCCACCACGGTGAAGAGGGTCCCCTGGCTCGAAGCCCTCCATCTCTTCACCTACGTGGACTCCCGCGGCACCAACGACGAGGCGTGGAACGGCTGGAAGGCCTCGCTGATGATGCAGCTGCACCGGCGCACGGCGACCTTTCTCGAAGACCGGGGAAAGTTCCGCCGCCAATTCGACCGTCCGATCGGGGTGACGCGCGACGAGGTGCTCGCCGAACTGCCGCCCGACTACCGCGAGGAGGTCGAGGCCCATTTTGCAACGATGCCGGACCGCTATTTCCGCCACCGCGGACCCGAGAGCATCGTGCGCCACGCGAAGCTCTTCCGGCGCTTTTTCGAAAAGGTCGCGCTCCCCGGCAACGAAAGCCTCATGCCGGTCTTCGGTTGGGAGGCCCGGCCGAACGAAGGCTGCAGCCTGCTCGAGGTGGTGTGCTGGAACCGTCATCTGCTGCTCGCGAAAGTCGCCGGCGCTCTTGCGGTGCGGAACCTGAACATCCTCTCGGCCGATCTCTACGCCCGGGCCGACGATCTGGTGCTCGATGTCTTCCGCATCTGCACGCCGACGTTCAATCCCGTCACCTCGCCGAGGGAGATCGACCGCATCGAAGCGCTCCTGGTCCAGGAATTCGATGTCGGCGAGAAGCCGGTGAACTTCCGATCGCTGATCGACGAGCGGGTCGCCCCCTCGCTGCTGCGCGAGGAGCCGCCGAACTTCGACATCCCCCAGCGGGTCTACTTGACCAACGAGGAGCACGAGAGTTCGACGGTGTTGGAGATCCAGGCGCAGGACCGCCTCGGCCTGCTCTACGATCTCTTCACGATTCTCGGGCGGCACGGGGCCGAGGTCCTCAACGCCCGCATCAGCACCCAGGCGGGAGCGGCGATCGACCGCTTCTACCTCGTCGATTCGGACTCGGAGCGAAAGATCGTGGAACCGGAGCGGCTCGACCGCATCGAACGCGAGGTCGCCGCGTGCCTGCACGGAGGGACGCAGGCGTCGGGCGGCTGACACGTTGCCGTCGCCCCGCCTTGCCGATTCGGCTTGACCGGAGCGCAGCACAGCCCCGATGGTTGGGGCATGAAAGCTGCCCCCGTACTTGCACTCGTCCTTTTCGCCTGCGCGATTCCCCCGCATCCGGCGGCGGCACGCGACATCCGCACCTTCACCAATCTCGAAGGGGTCACGATCGAGGCCGAGCTGCTCGATCTCCGCGACGGGAAGGTGAAGCTGATGAAGGACCGCCGAGTCTTCGAAATCCCGATCGAGACGCTCTCCGCCGCGGACCGCGAATCGCTGGAGCGCTGGGATCTGGAGCGCCAGGGCAGGACCGACGAGCTCTACTACAGCGAACTGATCTTCGAGGACGACTTCGAGAAGGACGGCTTCGACGAGCGTTGGCGGCACTACAAGAGCGAGAGCGTCGTGAAGGACGGGGTTCTCGTGGGCAAGACGGTGGACATCAACGACCACGCCGGAGTCGATTCGATCCGCTTCGACGGCCGCCAGGATCTGGAGATCTCGGTGAAGTTCAACTTCGCCGGGGAGGAGGCGCAGCGCTTCAACGTGTGGATGGACGACAAGGACTACGACGGGTCCCACGCCGGACACATCTGCAGCGTTTCGATCAGCCCGACAGGCGGGTCCATCAGCGACGCCAAGACCGGAAACTTCGAGAAGACGATCTACGAAAAGCGCAAGGGAGGCGCCACGCTGGACGAGTCCACCCAGGAGATGCTGCGGACGAAGACGAACAACTTCCAGCTCGATCTTGCGAGGGAGGAGTGGCACACCCTGCTGATCCGCACGAAGGGCGACGAAGTCGTCGTCTGGGTGAACGACCACGAAGTCGGCAAACTCAAGTCGGAAGGGCTCGCCCACGAGACGAAGTCGCTCGTGAGCCTGACGACGAACATCAACGACGTCCACTACGACGACTTCGTGGTAAAGGCGGCGAAGCCACACTAGCGGTCCGGGTAGCTGTCGCAGTCCCAAGGCAGGGGCATCCGCGTGCCCCTTCTTCAGAGCGAGATCCGGGGCTGGCCGAGGCTGTCGTGGATGGTGCCGACGGTCCGTTCGTCGAGACCGAGGGCGCGGGCGAGCCTGCCGAAGTATTCGAACTCGGCGGGCAACTCGAGTTCCACGGCCATCAGGGAAAAGGCGTAGACCTGCTCGGCCATGCCGGGCGGGACGCGTCGGACGAAGGCGTCGAGGTCGGTGGGCCCGGCGAGAAGCCCTTCGATGTAGGCGACCTCGTCCGGTTCGAGTTCGCCGACGCGGCCGAGGATGGCCTCGCGCTCCCGCTCGTCGACGTGGCCGTCGCACTTGGCGGCGTGGCACATGGCCTCGATCAGGAGCATGGCGCACTGTTCCGCCTCTTCCGGCGCGGTTTCGGTGGCGGCGGCGAAGCCGAGACCGCCGCCGGACCCCGGTTGGCCGAGGACCGATCCGAGGAGGTCTCCGAGACCTCCGCCGTCGGGGCTGCCCGAGGAGGCACCGCCGAGGAGCGAGCCAAGCATGCCGCCGAGCCCCCCGCCACCCGCTGCGCCGGGCGACGCAGTCTTGCCGCCGCCGAGCAGTCCCCCGACGAGGTTGCCGAGGCCTCCACCGCCCGAGGGCTGCGCCGGTGCGGACGACGAGCCGCCGCCGAGGAGGCTGCCGAGCCCGCCTTTGCCGCCGAGTTCGCCGAGGATCGAGGCGAGCGGATTGCCGCCGCCGGCGGAAGTCGCCGCAGCGCCCACATTGCCGCCGCGCGACTGAGCCGCCGTGACGATGGCGAGCAGCGCGGCGAGGCCGCCGCCCTTTGCTCCCCTGCCCCCGCCGAGCAGCGCGGCGAGAGCGTCGGCGCCCGCACCGCACCCCGCTCCGCCTCCGCCGAGGAGGCTGGAGAGGATGTCTCCGCCCTTCTTCGATCCGAGGCTGTTGCGGGAGAGAAGGCTTCCGAGAATCTTGACGGCGTCCATGGGGATTGGTTGTGGTGTGGTCGGGTTGGTGTTGGAAAGACGCGGCGGCAGGGCTGCGGGAATCAGCCATCGCCTTCGGCGGAGCGGGTGCCGCGGGCGGGGCCGCTGAAGCGCAGGTAGAGCGATTCGAGCGAGCCTTCTTCGGGGGAGAATCGGGTGATGCAGGCGCCCTTGGCGACGAGGGCGGCGAGCAGGTCGGCGGCCTTTTCCTCTGCCGGGAAGGCGAAGCAAGGGCCGCGTTCCTCTCCGCCGAGCTCGCGGCAGAGGGCGGCGGTGGTCTCGCCGTTTTCGGCCTCGATGCGGTAGAAGGCGAGTCCGTCGGCGGCGCCCTTGACGCCGCCTTCGTAGACCTTGTGCCCACCCTGGAGAATGACGACCTCGTCGCAGACCTGCTCGACCTCTCCGAGGAGATGGGAGCTCAGCAGCACCGTCAGCCCGAGACGCTCGCGCAGCTCGAGGACCTGGCGCCGGAATTCCACGATGCCCTCGGGGTCGAGTCCGTCGGTCGGCTCGTCGAGGATGAGAAGCTCGGGCCGGGGCAGCAGCGCCTGGGCGAGGGCGAGCCGCTGGCGCATGCCGTGGCTGTAGGCCGAGACGCGGTCGCGGATGCGCGAGGTCAGGCCGACCCATTCCACCGTCTCGCGCAGATCCGACTCGGGCACGCCGCCGGAATAGGCCGTCAGCACCTTGAGGTTGTGCCAGCCCGAGAGGTAGTCGTAGAAAGCGGGCGCTTCGAAGATGGCCCCGACTTTGGCGACGGCACGCTCCCGTTCCCGCTGCACCGAGGCGCCTCCGATGCGGGCCTCGCCGGCGTCGGGATGGACCATGCCGAGGAGCACGCCGAGGGCTGTGCTCTTGCCGGCGCCGTTGTGGCCGAGGAGCCCGCAGATGCGGCCCCGCGCGACGGAGAAGGAGACGCCGTCGAGGGCGGGGGCGGCGGCCCCCGCAAAGCGTTTCGAGACGTGTTCGAACTCCAGCATCAGCGGCGCCTGTCTACGACGAAGCGGATCTGCCGCAGGACGTGGCCGTCGGCGTAGAGCACGTTTACGCCGTCGCCGACGTCTTCGTGGAAGTTTTCCTTGTCCGCCACCAGAGGGATGCCGGAGGGGTGGCCCTTCATCCCAAGCAGGTTCATGTTCGAGGTTTTCTGGCCGTTGACGAGACTGTTCCAGAAGTAGCTCGAGCCGGTCTTCTCGAAGAAGCCCCCGTGGTCGGCGGGGCATTGGAAGACGGTCTCGTCGCCGACGTAGTCGAGCAGCACGGTGTCGAGCGCGGGCTCGTCTTCGTTGCGGCTCTCGCGGGCGGCGACGAGTTCGGGGAAGCTCATGCCGTGGTCGGCGAAGTAGTTGTTCAGCCCGATGCCGATCTCGCGCAGCTTGTTCGAGCAGAGGGAGGAGCGGGCGTTGGCCTTGACGAGGCGGAAGCCCGGCACCCCGATGCCGAGGAGGATGCCGAGGATGGCGACCACCACGAGGATCTCCACCATGGTGAGGCCCCGGCGGCCGGGGGCGAGGGGATGGGTGCGGGGCGTCTTCATCTTCCGCGCATCATCGTCATGGACCGCTGCATCTCCTCGAGCAGGGGGGCGAGGTCGAGCTTTGTCTCGGCGTTGGCGTCCTCGTAGTAGGCCTTGAGGCCGGCTTCGGTGATTCTTTCGGCGATCTCCGGGTCGGTCTCCTCGAGCCGGGCGGGGCGACCTCGGTCCTCGCGCATCTGCTTGAGGCTGCGGTCGATGATGCGCTTGCGCTCCTCGCGGTCCATGTCGTTGAAGGACTGCATCATCTGCTGGAAGGCCCGCCCGACGCGGCGCTCGAGGAAGAAGAGCTGCTCCTCCGGCGTCATGCCCTCGAAGGTCTCGCGGCGGGGGTCGGCGGTGGCACGCTCCTCCAGTTCGCGGAGATCGGCGGGGTCGAGGGCGTTGAGCATGTCGGCGAGCTGCCCGATGACGCGGAGGCGCTCGTCGGGATCCTCGATTTCGGAAAGGGGATTCGCCTCGACAAAGGCGACGACCTTCTCGGGAGTTGGGCGGGCCGCGCCGGCCCAGCGCATCAGCCCCCACGCCAAAGCCCAGACCAGGGCGATGGCGGCGAGGCCCTTGAAAAGCATTCGGGTCTGGCGGTTCATCTGCGCGGGAGAGACGTGGCTGCGGGCCTACAGGTTACGCGCGGGAGAGGCTTTGGCGACTCCGATTTTGCGGCGGCGGCGCCTTCAGAAGCTCCGCTCGTCGAGCAGGTCGGCGGCGACGAAGACGGGGGCGCCGAAGTCGTTGATGTCGTCGAAGCGCGGCATCGTGGAAAGGGGCCCGGAGAGAGGGTGGCTGTCGAGCGGGCAGAGGGTCGCGAAAGTGGATTCGCCGACGGCGCGGTTCGCAACGCGGGTGGTGCGGGGGCCGGTTCCGTCGTTGTGGACGGCCCAGTGCAGAACCTGCACGTAGTATTCGCCCGTTTCGGGATCGGGCGTCACGCCGAACTTGACGAGCCTAGCGCCGGACAGGGCCGAGTCGCGCACACGGTAGCGGTGGATGGCGAAGGCGTCGCTGTAGTCCAGCGTGCGCACTTCGCCGGGATCGGATTTGGCGACCAGTTCGAGCTCGATGGAGACGAGGGTTGCGGGATCGAGCGGCGTCTCGCGGAGCCGCCGGGCGAAGCCGTCCTCGGGTGTGTCGGATTGCGCCGGCGCGGCGGTTGCTGGCGGGGACGGCGTCACCGGAGTCGGCGTCACCGGAGGCGGGGGG
>SLGN01000529.1 GCA_007123695.1 Verrucomicrobiales bacterium | reverse complement strand
GCCCAGTTCGGCGAGGTCGGGCTGGTATTTCGCCAGCAGAGGGTAGTTCGGCGCGAAGGTGACGTAGCCCCGCTGCGCCAGTTCGAGAGCGTAGTCGCGGTTGGCGAGCTTTCCGAGGCCAACGATGGCGCCATGCCCGACTTCGTTGTTGGTTCCATGCAGGCAGAGCACCGCCGGCGCCTTGCGCCGCCCTTCGAGAACGTCCTTGGGAATGAGGAGGTAGGCGGGGGTGCGGCAGCCCGGTTCCGTGGCGTAGGTGATCAGCCGCCTCACATGGTCGCCGCCGTCGACTTCCTCCTCGACGACCGCGTCGAAGGGCACGCGCTACTCGTCGCCGGCCAGGCTTCCCATCACCGTCTCCATGCCGCGCACGATCTCGGCGCGACGGGCGAGCCAGTCCTGCTCGGACTCGACGGGGCGGACTTCTCCGTCGGCGGTGCGGTAGACGAGGAGGTTTTCGCGGGGGAGCCTTTCACCCTCGGCACCGACCGCGGCAAACACCGACGCGAAGGCGCCCGCCGCCAGAAGGACGGCGAAGCGGCGGAAGGATGCGGTGGATTTGGAATCCATGCTACGGGTGGATTCGCCGCCGTGAACCTATCCGGCCATCGCGGCGGGCTGGCGTGCCGGGAGATGGCGCAGCGCCTTCTCCACGGCAGCCTCGGCGGTGATTCCGTGCTTCTGGCGGAGGATCTCGGGCTTTCCGTGCTCGATGAACTCGTCGGGCCAGCCGATCCGCTCCACGGGACAGGAGATGCCGGCGTCGTTGAGATGCTCGACCACGGCCAGGCCGAAGCCGTTCATCAGGGCGTGGTCCTCGAAGGTGAGGAGAAGACCGCACTGCCGGGCGAACTTCTCGATGCAGGCGGTGTCGAGAGGCTTGATCCAGCGGGGATTGACGAGAGCGACGGAATACCCCAGAGCCTCGAGGCGGTCGCGCGTCTCCTCGGCCATGGAGAAGAGATTGCCGAGTCCGAAGAGGGCGATGTCGGTGCCGTCGGCGACAACTTCGGCTTTGCCGATCTCGAGCAGTCGGGGCTCGGACTTCGGCTTCGCTCCGGTTCCCGCGCCGCGGGGGTAGCGAATCGCCGATGGCCCTTCGTCGTGGTGGGCCATCGTCCAGAGCATGTCGACGAACTCCTCCTCGTCCTTGGGCTGCATGAAGATCCAGTTGGGAACGTGGCGCAGATAGCCGATGTCGAAGAGCCCGTGATGGGTCGGGCCGTCGTCTCCGCTGAGACCGGCCCGGTCCATGCAGAGGCGCACCGGCAGATTTTGGATGCCGATGTCGTGGATGGCCATGTCGTAGGCCCTCTGGAAGAAGGTCGAGTAGATCGTGAGAAAGGGCTTCAGCCCCTGCACGGCCTGCCCACAGGCAAAGAGGGCGGCGTGTTCCTCGGCGATGCCGACGTCGTAGTAGCGCTCGGGAACGAGCTTCTGGAACTCCACCAATCCCGTGCCGCTGGGCATCGCCGCAGTCACCGCCACGATCTTCGGGTCGCGTTGCGCGAAGCGCCCGAGCTGCGCGCCGTAGATGTAGGAGTATGTTGGATCTCCGCCCGGAGGCGTCTCGCCGGTCTCGGTCTTGTAGGGCCCAAGGCCGTGGAACTTCATCGGATTGGCCTTGGCCGGCTCGTAGCCCCGTCCCTTTTCGGTGATGACGTGGAGCACGACCGGCTCTTCCTGCTCCTTCAGGAATTCCAGCGTGCTCACGAGCAGCTCGACGTCGTGGCCGTCGATGGGTCCGTAGTAGTGCAGCCCGAACTTCTCGAAAAGCACGTTGGGAAAGAGAAGGTTCTTCGCGCCGCTCTCGACGCGTGCGGCGATGTCTCGGAACGACTTTCCGGCGATCAGCTCGACGAACTCGGCCGCCTTCTCGTGGATGTGAGAGTAGGTCGAGCTGGTCTGGAGAGCATGGAAATACTTCGCGATGGCCCCGACGTTGCGGTCGATCGACCACTCGTTGTCGTTGAGGACCAGGATGAAGCGCTTCGTGGCCTCGGCGATGTTGTTGAGCGCCTCGAAGGTCGGCCCGCAGGTGAAGGCGGCGTCTCCGGCCACCGCCACGACGTGCTCTTTTCCGCCGAGCAGATCCCGTGCCGACGCCATGCCGAGGGCCGCCGAGACGGCCGTGCCCGCATGGCCCGCGCCATAGCAGTCGTGCTCGCTCTCGCTCCGCAGCAGGAAGCCGTTGAGCCCCTCGTAGGTGCGGATCGTGTGGATCTGGTCCCACCGTCCCGTCAGCATCTTGTGGACGTAGCCCTGATGGCTGACATCGAAGACGAACTTGTCGGCCGGTGTCTCGAAGACGCGGTGCATCGCGATGGAGAGTTCGACCACTCCGAGATTGGGCCCAAGGTGGCCACCTGTGCTGGCGAGGGAGCGGATCAGGGTGCGCCGGATGTTCTCCGCCAGCTTGGGCAGCTCCCCCATAGGGAGGGCCTTGAGAGCAGCTGAGGAGTCGACCTTGGGCAGGTCCGCCGAAGGGATGTCGGGAAATTCAAAACAGTTCTCCATTTTTCTCGCGATGGTCTCGGTCGCCGGTCTTCGCGGCCGGTTCCGCGTCGGCGGCGGCTCCGAAGTCTTCCGATACGTCTTCTCCGTTACGGTTCTTTCTAATCAGTTCGATGCGTCCTCGCGCCGAATCGAGCCGCCTCTCGCAAAGCCGGTGCAGCCGCGTCCCCTCCTCGTAGCGCTCCAGCAGCTCCTCCAGCGGGATGCGGTCGTCCTCCATCTCGCGCACGATGTCCTCGAGCTTGGCGAGCGCCTCTTCGAAGCTGGGAGCATCGCCCGGTCCATCGGCGGGCGGGGCGTCTTCTTTGGCGGATTTTGGCATGCGTTGCGGATCGTAGGACGTAGTCAACAGGGGCGAAGCTCTATTCCTGCCCCCGGAACGCCGCCAGTTCAAGCCTTTTGATTCGTTGAAATGGCCCGCGTTTTCATGTTGAGTCCCCTCCCCGCACCCCGACCCCAACCATGCGCATCCTCAAATATCGCCAAAAGAACTTCGCCTCGGCCCTGCGCCGCCTCGACCGCCGCTATTCTCCGCCCGCCGGCGTCGAAGAAACTGTCGCCGAAATCCTCCAAGAGGTGCGGACGCGGGGCGACGCCGCCCTCGTCGATCTCGGCAACCGCTTCGACGGAGCGGGCTTCCGCTCGGCCAAGGACCTCCTCGTCTCGGATGCAGAACTCGCCGCCGCCGACGAGGCCGTCGATCCCCCCACGAAAAAGGCCATCGCCGCCTCGCGCCGAAACTGCACCGCCTTCGCCAGGCGCAGCCTGCGGCGGGACTGGTCGGCGAAGAATTCCCAGGGCGCCCTCGTCGGCGAACGCTTCCTCCCCTTCCAGCGCGTCGGCATCTACGTCCCCGGCGGCAGCGCCCCGCTCGTCTCGACGGCAAACATGACCGTCTCGCTCGCCGCCGCCGCAGGCTGCCCCGAGATCGTCGTGGCCACGCCTCCGGGTCCCGGCGGCGCGGTCAACCCCGCCCTGCTCCACGCCCTCAAGGAAGCCGGCGCGACCGAGATCCTGAAGGTCGGCGGCGCCCAGGGCATCGCCGCCATGGCCTACGGCACCAAGACGATCCGCCCCGTCCTCAAAGTCTACGGACCGGGGAACTCCTTCGTCGTCGAGGCGAAGCGCCAGCTCTTCGGGGTCGTCGCCGTGGATCTCCTGCCTGGGCCGAGCGAAGTCGTCACCCTCGCCGACCGCACCGGCAACCCCGCCTACATCGCCGCCGACATGCTCGCCCAGGCCGAGCACGGCGGCGACAGCATCATGGGCTTCGTGACCGACAGCGAGGAGCTGCTCGAGGCGGTCCGGGCCGAGATCGACCGGCAGATCCGCACCCTCGGCCGCCAGCCCCAGCTCCGCAAAGCTCTCAAGGAAGGCGCCTGGATGGTACTCGTCGAGTCGCTCGAGGACGGTGTCGCCCTGGTCAACGCCTTCGCCCCCGAACACCTCTCGCTCGTCGTCGCCCGCGAAGACCGTCTCCTTCCCCTCGTCACCACAGCCGGCGCCATCTTCCTCGGCAACGATTCGCCCGTCGCCGTCGGCGACTTCCTCGCCGGACCGAGCCACGAGCTGCCCACTGGCGGCGCCGGAAAATCCTTTCCCGGACTCACCGCAGACATGTTCCAGCGCCGCACCAGCATCGTGCGGCTCGACCGCGATTCGATCCGCAGGTCGGTGCCCATCGTCGAAGCCTTCGCCCGCGTCGAGGGGCTCGACGCCCACGGCAGGTCGGCAGCGATCCGCGTGGAAGGCGCGCCGGCGGACAAGTCCCCATAGCACCCCGTCGGTGGCTGGCGACGCTGGGGCCGCATCCGGGGTGTTCCGTCTTTCGGCAAAGCCGCCCTTGCGCGGCTCACGCTTGTGGACGAGGCTCAAGCATGTTCCGGCAGCGTTTCTTTCTCCTCCCGCTCCTCTCCACCTTCACGCTGCTTCCCGCCACGGACGCCCCCGCCTTCGACGTCGTGCGGGCGCAGGTGCGCTTCAACGGCAACATTGCGAACACCCGCAACCGGCAGACCATCGGCGGATTCTTCGCCGGTCGCGGGCGCATCAGCGGAATCCGGTCTTCCGTCACCGTCGGCGGCAGCCTACGGACCCTCCCGGGCGAACGCACGCCCCGCCGCAATCTTCTCGGCGACTACCAAACCGAGATGTCGGTCAGGGCGAGGAAGTTCGGTGCCAGCGTCTCACGCTCCTTCCGAATCCGCGCCGACCTGCGCCAAGGATCGATCCGCTTCGGCGAAAACGGACGTGTCATCTTGAACCGCCGCATCAATCCCCGGCGCATGGGCCGACAGCGAATCCGCGGCATCGGCTACTTCCGTCTCAGGATCTAGTCTCGCTCAGCCCGATCGACAGATGGTGCGTTGAGGTGCATTCCGTAAGGTGAACTGCGCGACCATTGTTCGTTTTTCCGAACGGAGGGACAATCTCCGAATGCGAGACGCACCCGGCGGAGAGTGGAGCATAGCGGATTCGAACCGCTGACCCCTTGCATGCCATGCAAGTGCTCTACCAACTGAGCTAATGCCCCGGAAAGGTGACTTTCGCCACGAAGGGCGGAAATCGAAGGGAGCGGAGTCTCTCACACGAAGCAAGGAAAAGCAAACGGAAAATTCCAAGACTTGCCAACGGCCTATCACTCGCCCCTTCTGGCAAGGTCGTGGTAACGAAAGGTGCCGGGGTTGCCAAAGAGAACAAGCCGTCGGGTGCGCACCCATCGGGCTGCGTTGCCACCAAGCGGTCTCGCGCCCTGACGCACCGCAGCGTCGCACTCCCGCTCCCCCCCCCGCCTCGTTAGGTGATCCCGGGAGCGCGGAATCGGCTCAAGGCAGAGGAAACCTCTCGTTCAGCTCGAGGACGCGGCTGCGGATCGAGGCGAGCTTCTCCTTGTCACCGTGGTGCGAGATGGCCTCGTGGATGAGGTCGCCGACGAGGTCCATCTCGGGCTCCTTCATACCGCGGGTGGTCACCGCAGGGGTGCCGATGCGGATGCCGCCGCCCTTGAACGGGCTCTCGGTGTCGAAAGGGATGGAGTTCTTGTTCACGGTGATGCCGGCCTTGTCGAGAGTCTCCTGGACGAGCTTGCCGTTGACCCCCTGCGGACGCAGATCGATCATGAAGAGGTGGTTCTCGGTCCCGCCGGAAATGACGCGGTAGCCGTGCCCGGCGAGGCGGGCGGAGAGGCGGACGGCGTTCTTGACGACCTGCTGCTGGTATTCGCGGAAGCCGGGCCGCAGGGCCTCGTGGAAACAGACGGCCTTGGCGGCGATGACGTGCATGAGCGGTCCGCCCTGGACGCCGGGAAAGACCATCGCATCGATCTTCTTGGCGAGATCCTCGTGATTGGTCAGGATGAGCCCCCCGCGCGGGCCGCGCAGGCTCTTGTGGGTGGTGGTGGTGACGAAGTGGGCGTGCTCCATCGGCGAAGGATGGACCCCGGCGGCGACGAGCCCGGCGATATGGGCCATGTCGACGAAGAGGAATGCCCCGACCGAATCGGCGATCTCGCGCATGCGGCGGAAGTCGATGACGTGCGAGTAGGCCGATGCCCCCGCCGTGATCATCTTGGGCTGGAATTCCTTGGCTGCCTCGGCGAGGGCCCCGTAGTCGATCAGCTCGTCGTCGGGCGAGACGCCGTAGTGCTTCACCTCGTAGAGCTTGCCGGAGAAATTGGCGAAATGCCCGTGGGTGAGGTGTCCGCCGTGGGCGAGGTCCATCGTCAGGATCCGGTCGCCGGGCTCGAGCACGCTGAAGTAGACCGCGCAGTTGGCCTGCGAGCCCGAATGCGGCTGCACGTTGGCGAACTGCGCGCCGAAGAGCTGTTTGGCCCGCTCGATGGCGAGCGACTCGGCCTTGTCGACGTTTTCGCAACCACCGTACCAGCGGCGGCCGGGATAGCCCTCGGCATACTTGTTGGTGAGGCAGCTCCCCTGGGCTTGCTGGACGGCGCGGGAGGCGAAGTTTTCCGAGGCGATCAACTCGATGTTGCCGCGCTGGCGGGCTTCCTCTTCCTCGACGATGCCGTAGATCTCGGGATCGACGGCGGCGAGGCGCGGGGCGCTGACGAGGGTGCCGCAGTCGTTGACCTTCGCGACGCGGCGGCCGTGGCGGCCATCACCCTCGAAGGCGGCGCCGAGCCAGGCCTCGACGATGGCGCCGGCCTCGTCGGCGGGGGTGAAGTCGCCGGCGAGGCAGAGGACGTTGGTGTCGTTGTGGATGCGGGTTCTCGCGGCGAGGGCCGGGTCGGTCGCCACGGCGGCCTGGATCCCAGGGAAGCGGTTCGCCGCGATGGACATGCCGATGCCGGTGGTGCAGCAGAGAATGCCGAGATCCCTGCGCCCCGCAGCCACGGCGCCGGCGACGATTCTGGCGTAGTCGGGGTAGTCGACCGAATCCTTGGAGAAGCAGCCGGCGTCCTCGACCTCGTAGCCGAGTCCGCGCAGGTGCGCGACGACGGCTTCCTTGAGTTCGAATCCACCGTGGTCGGTGCCGATGATGAGGGAGGGCTTCTCCATGGTCGTGGGGGAAAGGGACAGTATGTCGGAAAAAAGAGGCGTTTCCTAAGTCGGAACCGCCGCGAAGTCAAGAGCCGGGGGTGGCTGGCCGCGGCGAAAGGGCCGCACGGGTCGGGAAAACTCCCCACACCGCTGGAAACAACGAGGCCAACCGCCGCTTGGACTCCCTCGCTGCCGGAATTTTTGCTCCTGCGACGGTGGAACGCCCTCGGGCACGCCTCAGCGCTGCTCCCAGACACCCGGCTCGTCGGTCCACTCGGTCAGGACCTGGCGGCGCGTCACCGGCCACCATTCCTGGAGGCGGGCGGCGAGACGGGCGACAACCTCGGGATGTTCGCCCGCCACGTTCTTCTCCTCGTGCGGATCGGCGATCAGGTCGTAGAGCTGGGGCCGCTTCTCCTCGCGGGGATGCGAGCTGGTGTAGCGCCCGATCTTGCCGTCGTAGGTCAGCAGCAGCTTCCACCGTCCCTCGACGACCCATCGGTAGAGCAGGCTGGCCTGCGGGTCGTCGATGTCGGCGACGTCGTGCGCGAAGGTCTCGCCGAAGACCTCGCTCCGGGGCGTCGGCTCGCCCGACTTCAGGATCGGCAGCAGGTTGTAGCCCGGCAGATGCTCGGGAACTT
>SLGN01000573.1 GCA_007123695.1 Verrucomicrobiales bacterium | reverse complement strand
GACCTGCAAGCGCGCTTCCTCCGGGCCTTCGCCGCGAGGCGGGGTGTTTCGGCGTCTTGAAAAAATTTCCCAACTTCTCGCTTGCGCTTTCGAGGCGAAACGTCTTTGATCATCGCAAAGCGGTTTCCGCTCTCGCCTATCCAATAATGAAAAAGACCTTTGCCCTTTTCTGCGCTCTCTGCCTGATGCCCAGCTTCTCGGCCCACGCGTGGGTCGGCGGCCCGTTCAGCAACAACTCCTTCTTCGAGCCCGAAGGTCCCGACGGTGTCTACGAAGCAAGCGCCACCGCCATCAACGGCATCGGAATCTACCGTTTCGTCGTCGGGAACCAATTTCCAGGTGTTGCCCCCGGCAGTGTGACCACCTCGGTGCCGCAATCCGCCCAAGCGGATCCGGGTGCCATCATTGTGAACATTCCGGCCATCAGCTCCGGCAACGTTGTCATCGGAGGTCTCGGCAGCCCCTTCAGCAACATCTGGTTCTACCGCGGGGTGCAGTATTTCGGCTCCACCTTCGGCACGGCCAATCCGGTCATTGGCCAAGTCATCGGCATCGCATCGGCGAGGAACGAGTTTGGCCAAGGCGTTCGCGAACTCACCTCTGCCTTCCGCGCCAACTACGTTCAGTACAGCCGACTGATCGCGGCTACTCCCTTTCAGGGTGTCGGCAGGGCTCAGACTGAAGACGGTGACCGCTTCCGCTTTACCGTCTTCGGCTCCAAGGTTTCCAAGGACATCCTCTTCGGTCTGTGAGGCTTGACCTTCTCAATGCAGCCCGGCGTCGGACAAATCCTCCGTCGCCGGGTTCTTTATTGAGGGGATTCACCTTGGTCGAAATTCTTGTGGTGGTGGGCATCGTCGCCCTCCTCATCGCCCTCGCCATCCCGATCTCGGGGATCTTCGTGAAGCGGGCCCAGAAAGTGCGCTGCATCTCGAACATGCGCACCCTTCATTCCGCCTTGGCCGGATTCGTCGTCGACAAAGGCCATTGGCCGCAAATGGAGGAAGATCGCTTCAACTTTTCCGAAGAGGAGTTCTTCCGCTTCTGGGTGCAAGTCACCGAGCCCTACGGCATGAACCAAGACGCCTGGCTCTGCCCCGCCGATCGGGGTCTCGCCGAGCGACTCGGTCAGATGGAATCGAATTTCTTCGGATCCTACGTCGTAACCAGATTTGATAGGCAGCCCGCAACCCCCTACCGGTGGAACCAGCCTTGGGCCATGGAAAGGGGGAACCTGCACGGCAAAGGCGCCCACATCCTCATGCCGGACGGCAGCGTGACGGAGTCCATGACCCCGTTCCACGGACGGTGAGGAACACGAGCCGCTGCAACGGCTGCCGGGCGGACCTCCTCGTCGGCATCACAGCTTCCGCGGATCGCCCGACCAAAGCGCCCGACCAAAGCGACGACAGGGAGAAGGCACGCGACGGCTCATCGACAGGGCGCCTCATCCGCCCAAGAGCATGAGAATCTCCTTGCGACCCATTTCAACCGGCCCGTAGATTAGGGAATGGTCATGGCGAAGCGTAAGAAACCGACCTTGTTTTTCCCCTTGCGGGGACCATTTCTCGCCATCCTCTTTGGCTTCGCCGGAAAATCCGCATCGGCTCAGGAGCCACCCGCCGCCCCTGCGGTAGAGCCCCCAGCAGTCGAGAGTCTCCGAGCAGGTTCTCCCGGAGCACCCACCTCCGTCGCTCCGGTGATGAACCAGCCGATCGTGGTAGGCACCTTCGAGAACGTCGAGATGGAGCGGCTCCGCTTTGCGAGAGAGTCGGCCAACCTCGCCCGCGAAGAAGCCGCCTACCGCGAGCAGCTCCTCCTGCTTCAGCAAAAGCTGGCACGCGCGTCCTTCAGCGTCCTGCCCGCAGACCAGATTCCCTTGCCCGTCCTCAACGACTTCCGCAGCTTCCTCAGCGCCAACGCCGGCGACGTCGGACGCAGCGCGCAGTACTACAATCTGCTCACCGAGACGCTCAACGACCTCATTCCCCGCAATCCCTACGCCGAACCGTCGAACGAAGGCCAGCCCAACGTCGCCCGCGCCGAGGAAAAGCTGCAGAGGCTTTTCTCCTTCCCCGAAGACGAAGGCATCTCCCGCAGCATCATGGCCCAAATCGCCGCGATCCGAGGCGGCGTCTTCGATAGCGACCAGCGCCGCAACCAGCTCAGGGCGGAATACCAGGCGCTCGAGAAACGGAAAAAGGACCTCGCCTGGAACATCTCGGTGGCCTCGCAGCCCAACAAGCTGACCGGAGCGGAAAGCGTCGGCGCGAAGTCCATTCCCATGTACCAGGAAGAGCTGCGACAGGTCGAAGAGCGCCTCGCCGAACTGAAAGGCGAGGCCCAGACGGTCCTGCCCGCCCTGCAGACCGCCACGCGCGAACTCCAGTTCCAGCAGTTCGTCGTCGAGCTGGCTTTCCAGCGGCGCTACGTCCACTCCCTCCTCGCCGCCGGCTTCTACCGCCTCTACTCCAGCAACATGACCGTTTCCCCCGAAGCCTATCCCCAGCAGCAGCAGGAAGCGGCCCAGAATGCCTCAGGCCCGGGGTCGGGACCGCTCGTCCCCGTCTTCAACAGCGTTCCCGCCCTCGAGACCTTCCTCATGAACCGCATCAGCGACACCCGGAAGAGCCGCGAGTCCATCGACAACATGCTGCGCTCGCGGCAGCTCTCGGCGGCGGAAAACCTACTCCGCGAACTCGTCCTCACCGCGAAATACCAGCCCGAACTCCACACCATCCCCTACGAAGAGCGCCAGCGCATCCTGACCTTCTCCGAGACGATCCGCAAGCTCTCCGACACCCTCGCAACCCGCAACTACGACGAAATCCGCCGGCTCGCCGAGGAAGTCGAGGAAATCAGCGCCGATCCCGGCATGGCCGACATCAAGGCGTTCGCCGAAGAGCATCCCCGGAAGGCCGTGCACTGGGCCCGCCAGGCCGGTTTGGCCATGAAGGCCGGCGACCGCGAGACGACGCGATCCTTCATGGAGGCCGCCCATGAACGGGCCCCCTTCGACAAAGAAGTCGAGGAGACCCTCCGCAAGCTCGAAGAGAATCTTCTCTCCGGAGGCGATCTGCGCAACGAGCTCGTTCGCCTCCTCGAAGCCGAGGACCACCGCGAGATCCACCGCCGCCGGGGAGACTTCGCGCGCTTTGCCGCGGACGACGCCGACCCCGAGCTGCGCGAGGGCCTCGAGTCGATGCTCCAACGCGAGGCCTCCGTCGAGGAAGCCCTGAAGAAGAGCGAAGCCTTCGAAGCCCGGTCGAGCTACCCCGACTCGTGGCTCGCCCTTTCAGACCTTCCGGCCGAATTGGCGCGGGATCCCCGCATCCGCGAAAGGCGCGAGACGGCGGAGAGGAAATGCGAGAGCTTCGTCACCGCCTACCGCAATGCGCGGGAGCACGAAGAAACCGAACACCTCCCGCTCGCCCTCGCCTGGTATCTCACCGCGCTGGCCGAAGCCCCCTCCGCCACCGCAAACCTCAAAGAACGGATCGAAGAACTCGGACGCACCCTTTCCGGCGACTAGCCGCAGCCGCGTGCGTGGTTCCCAGCGCCCACCGGCTTCCCTCTCAAACAACATCCACAGGACAAAAGCGACTCATCGGATCCGGATCCTTCGGCATCCCATCAACAAATATCCGGACAATCCGGACAATCCGGGAAAGCCCCTGACTCCCCATGGCAAGAAAACGGACCAGCACCGCCAAAATCGCCACCATTGCCGGCGGATTTCTTGCCATCGTCGTCGTGGCCGTCGGACTCACCTTCGCCTTCGGGAGACGCGATGCCTACCGAGCCCTGCCCCCCTTCCCCGTCGACGCCTACCTCAGCGGAGGCAACCTATGGAGCTACGACGAATACCGCATCAAGGGTCGCGTCGAGAACGTCATCTACCGTTCCCACGAATCCGGGGTCATCGTCGCCTCCGTCCAACCCCTCGACTCAAAAGTCCGCCTTCCCCTGTTCATTCAAAGAACCTCCGGAACCGGAGGAGTTCAGCTCGAACAAGTCCTCGACTTCAAAGTCACCCTAGGCCCCAACAAAGAAATCCGCTGCCTCGAGTTCCGACAATAACCGCATGGCATAAAAATAAAATCCAACCTATTTGTTTTATTTCAACCTTTTTAATTGACATCGAGACGGATCGATGCGAGCATCCCAGATATTACTATGAATCCACGTCGCATCCTCATCGCGCCTGGCTTTGGGCGGGCCTATTATCACTGTGTTTCGCGCGTCGTTGACCGACGCATTGTTTTCCATGCTGCGGAGAAGGAGGTGTTTCGGTCGATTCTGCGCAAGCTGGAGCGCTTTTTGGGAGTGCGGGTGGTGACTTATTGCCTGATGGGGAACCACTTCCACCTGCTGCTGGAGGTGCCGGACAAGGACGCGATGCCGAAGCTGGACGCGGAGACCCTGCTGGAACTGCTGCCGCTGCTCTATGACGAAGTGGCGGTGGAGGAGGTGGCGCGGGAGCTGGATGCGGCACGGACGTCGGGGAACTTGGGGTGGGAACGTTCCATCCTGGAACGCTACGAGCGCAGGCGCTTCGACCTCTCGGTGTTTCTCAAGGAACTGAAGCAGCGGGTCTCGATCTTCTACAACCGACGCAACGAACGGGTGGGGACGCTTTGGGAATCTCGATTCAAGAGCGTGCTGCTGGAGGGCGGGGAGGAGACGTTGCGGACGGTGGCGGCCTACATCGACTTGAATCCGGTGCGGGCTGGATTGGTGGAGCGTCCGGAGGACTACCGCTGGAGCGGCTACGGCGAAGCCTGCGGCTCGGGCAAGGGAGCGGAGAAGGCACGATCGGGGCTGCGGTCGATCACGCGGGAGGGGCTGGAACATCCCGGTGCCTGCGCGGGGGTCGGTGCAAGCGACGCGCCGAGAGAGGCGGATTCTGCGGAAGTGCCTGACTGGGCGGAAGTGCCTGACTGGGCGGAGGTGCAGCGGCGCTACCGTCTGCTGCTCTACACGGACGGGCGCGAACAGAAGGCGGACGAGGTGACGGGGGAAGGCGGGCGTGCAGGGATCGCGGCAGACGACTGCGACCGAGTCACTGAGGCAGGCGGCGCGATGCCTCTGGCAGAGGCGCTGCGGCGAAAGGTGCGCTACTTCAGCGACGGGGCGGTGATCGGGTCGACAGCCTTCGTGAACGGGGTGTTCGATCAACTCAAGGCCGAGGGCCGCACCGGGCCGAAACGGAAAAGCGGAGCCCGGCCGATGCGGGGAGCGGATTTTGGCGGGATTCGCTCGCTCCGGGACTTGCAGGAAGGCGTGAAGAGCGATCCCCAATCGAGCGTTCGCCAAAAATGAGTTCCTCTGCGCGGCAGGACAAGGAACCCGTGCAGTCATGTCGCGAAGTCGTCATGAAGACCCCAGCGTAGATTTCCGGTCGGACGTGCGGGCAAAAACGACGAAACGGCCATCGTTCCCTTGGGCCTGAGAATGGACATGGACACGGGCATCGAGGCCACGATGCGGGCGTCCGACTCATCCAGTTCGAAACGAAGGTTTCGGGGACCTTCATCCCAACCGGATCACAGTGGGCGGTGCCGCTCGCAACCGATCCACGCGGCGGTGAGGCCGGCGGCGACATGCAGCGCCAGAACCAGCGCCGCGACGGTCGCCGGGGCGACGGGGCTCTGGGCGACGCTCTGGACGAAGTCGTAGTGCCGGTCCCCCTGCATCGTCTGGAGGTAGCCGGACCAGCTCCAGTAGGCGGAGACAAAAGGCCGCACGAGGGGTCCGATCGCTTCCGGCAGGGCGAGGACGGCGCCCGAGAGCGGCAGCTGGAAGCCGACGAGGTAGATCGAGGCGAGCGAGGCCTGCTCGGCCGTGGCCATCAGGCTGGAAATGCCGAGGCACACCGAGGTGACCGCAGCGTTGACGAGAAGGAGGAAGCCCAACTGCGCGGCGAAGCTCCCCGGCACGTCGCAGACATAGTGCACGAAGGACCCCATCCAGAACGACTGCACGGCCACGAGCGCAGCCAGGAAAGCCGCCTTGGAAGCCACGTAGGCGGCGGGGGCGAGACCGGCGAGCCGTTCCTTTTCGAAAATCGAGCGTTCGACGGCGATTTCGCGGCCCGAGTTGTTCGCCCCCATGAGACAGAGCAGGACGACCTGGAACATGACGATGCCGGAGACGGCGCTGCCGACTTCCGAGGCGTGCTCGAGGAACTGGCGCCGCTCGTCGAAGCTCTGCGAAAGATCCTCGTTCAAGCCCATGGCGAGGTTTGGCACTTCGGGAAGGCCGCCCCACGCGAAAATCGCCACCAGCAGAGGAAATCCCGCCATGAGAACGAGCTGCAGCAGCATCTGCGACCGGCTGCGGGCGAGGATGAGGCAACGCCGGGAGAGCAGAGTGCCGAACTGGGAAAGCGCTCCCGGCAGGCGAGCCCTCGGCGCCTCCCCTACCTCCCCTACCCCGTCGCTCGCGGCTGCGGCGGCTTCGGAGACACCGGCGCCTCCATCGGCGGCGGCGCCCTGCCTCCAGGACGCCGCCCATTCGCTCGCGGGATGCTCGCGAAGACGGGCGTAGAGCTGTTCGGGCCGGTCGATGGAAAAATGCGCGAGCAGCCGGTCGGCGGGACCGAAGAACGCGGTCGCCCCCTCGGCCAGCACGAGGACGGCGTCGTAGAGGTGCAGGTGGGCGAGACTGTGGGTCACCGACAGGACCAGACGCCCCTGCGAGCGGGAAAGGCCATGGAGCAGCTCGACGATCTCCTCCTCGGACTGCGGATCGAGTCCGCTGGTGACTTCGTCGCAGAGCAGGATGTGCGGTCGGCTCGCCAGCTCCATGGCGAGGGCGAGACGCCGGCGCTGCCCGCCGGAAAGGGTCCGCACGAGCTGGCCCGCAGGCGCGCCTCCGAGCCCCACCTCGTCGAGCAGGGCGAGCGCCGCCGCCCTCCTCGCCCTCCGCCCGGCGGAGGCGCGCAGCGCGATGGAGAACTCGACGCATTCTGCGGCGGTGAGCTCTTCGTGGGCGATGCCGAACTGCGGCACGTAGGAGATCTCCGATGCGTGGAAATCCTCGTCGGAAAGATCGCGCCCGCGCCACCGCACCGACCCGTCCTCGCGACCGGGGGCCACGCCGGCGACGAGCTTGAGCAGAGTCGTCTTGCCGCAGCCCGAGGGGCCGATCACGGCGACGAAGGAACCCGGCGGAAAACGAGCCGAAATCCCGTCGAGCAGGCGGCGCTCTTCGCCGTCCGCATCGATCCGGAGGCTGACGTCTTCGAGTTCCAGCATCGGGGCTCGGGGCGGCTCCTCTCGGCGGGGCGCGGCGGGGCATTTCGCTTGCGGGGCCCATCGCCCCTTCGCTGCCTCAGAGGCTTCGGATCGCCTCGATGTATTGCTCCCAGTCGAAGTCGGTCACGTCGTGCTTTCCAGTGCGGACGTGGTAGCGCACCCGGTCGCCCACCGGAGTGTCGAGGGGCGGCTGTTCCGCGACGCCGACGCCCTTTTGGCCGAGCAGTTCGTAGACGGGCCCGGCGTGCTTCGCCGCGAGGAACTCCCCCCTGGGATCGGCCCAGCGGTCGTCCACCGCGCTGGCCACGTAGACGAGGCGCGGGGCGATCAAGGCGACGAGCTGGTGCTGGTCGACGGGCAGGGCGTCCTCGTTCTCGTTGTAGCTCTTGAATTTGTCGGTGAACCAGTGCGGG
>SLGN01000390.1 GCA_007123695.1 Verrucomicrobiales bacterium | reverse complement strand
CTGAAGGGCGGCACGGGCGCCTCCACGTCTTCTTCCAAAAAGAGCCCGGACTTGAGGAGAAGCTGACCGGAGCTGCGGCTCGCGGTGAAGAAGGTGCCGGGGCGGCTCCTGAAGCGGAGAAAGGCACAGAGGCCCCCGAAGCTCCCGCCCCGCCTCCCTGACCGTTTCCTTTTCGCGCCTTCGCCCCGCAGGCGACCCGACCCGCAACCATGAAGCTTCCCGACCTCCCGCTCGCCGCTCTGATTTGCCTCTGCGGACTTTCCTGCCTCTCCGGGGTCGTCTTCGCCGGTGGTGACGCTGCTTGGCTGGCTGCCGAAGGCGAGCTGATCTTCCACGACGCCTTCGACCGCGAAGAGGGCGGCAACCATGCCACGGCCATCGGCAAAGGCTGGAACAGCGCCACCGCCGACCGCGTGCCGCACATCAAGATGGCCGATCTCGACGGCGGCGTGCTCAAGATCGCGAGCGCGACGAAGGAAGCCGGCCACGCCGCCCACATCCATCACGAAGCCGGATTCGCCGACGGAGGCGTGGTGGTGCGCTTCCGCTTTCCCGGATTGAATCCCGACGAATCGCTCAAGCTCGGCTTCGTCGACCGCGAAACCAAGGGCGTCCACGCCGGACACCTCTGCTACGCCACCCTGCGCGGCGACAGCGTCGAGCTGTCGGACCACAAGACCGGGGTCATGGACCTCGCCATCCGCGCCCGCCGCGAGGAATCCCGCAAGCGCGGCGAGCCCCTCCCCGACGAACTCGCCGCGCTGCTCGGGACCAAGCAGGTCCGCGTCCCCTGGCGCGCCGACGGGGAATGGCACGAGCTCGTCCTCGTGACCGAAGGCGACGAGATGCGCCTGACCATCGACGGCAAGCCGATCGCGGCCCACCGCTCCGAGGGATTCGCCCACCCCGTGAAGCGCTGGTTCAGCTTCCTAGTTCCCAGCACCGTGTGGATCGAGGACGTGAAGATCTACCGCGTCCGCTGAAGGGGCGGAGACCGCCCGGGCTCGAGCGGCGAAAAACGACGACCATCGCCAATTGGACCGAATCCGGCGAGCCGCTCGCCCATCCCTACCCCGCCCGGTAGAGCCCGCGCGCCTTGCAGTAGTCCGCCACGCCCGGCGTGAGCCAGTCTCGACGGGCGGCGTAGTCTTGGCGAATGCCGGTCGAGGAGGCGGGGTGGGCGAAAGGCACGGCAAGGTGCCTCCAGCCGGGGTGGTCGACCACGGGGACTCCGGCCCTTGCGAGAACGAGGAAGCGCAGGTGCCTCTGCAAGATGTACGGCTTCGCCCACTGTTCGATCTGGTCCCACTGGTCGGCGCCGAGGATCCAATGCCACTCGGTTCCGGGGAAACGTTCGGCGAAGTGGAGGGCGGTCTGCCACGAGTAGCTCGGGGCGGGGCGTTCCAGCTCGAAGTCCGAGACCTCGGCCCAGGGCATCGCGGATTCGGTGAGCGCGATCCGGAGCATGGCGAGGCGGGCGTCCGCCGGCGCGGAGGTCCCGTCTTTGAAGGGCGAGCGGGCCGCCGGGACGAAGAAGACGTGTGCGAGATCCGCCGCCTCCCGCGCCGCCGCCGCCATGGCGAGATGGCCACGGTGCACCGGATCGAAGGACCCGCCGAACAGGGCGGCGCGGACGGTATGGCTCGGCTGCGGCATATCGGACGGGGCGGACATCGGGGGAAAGGGCCCGGCGTCGCGCCGGACCGTTTCTCCCTTAGCCCACGAGAGGCCCGATTGCACGCGGCTTCGCGCGGTGCGGCCCGCACGATTCAGCGGACCACCGAGAGGCTCGACTGGGAGACCCCGAAAACGCGGTAGCTCGAATAGCGGTTGGTCGAGGGGTCGAAAACGTGGAACGACAAGCCGCCGCGGCCCACTTTTCTCGAGGCGACTTCGCGGCGGCGGGCCAGCTCCTCGCCGCGCTCGGCGGCGGCGAGGGCGCGGTCGGCCCGCATGCGGCTGTAGCGCCGGGGACCGAAGCTGTCGTCGAGGATGCGTTCGAGCATCGAAGCGCCGTAGTCGGGGTCGGACTCTTCTTCGTCGATGGCGTCGGAGATGGCGGGCGAGAGGAGCATGCCCTCGTAGCCGTCGTAGTCGAAGAGAGCATCGCCGCGGAAGAAGGCGTCGAAGCTCTCGCGGGCGGCGAAGGGGTCGAAGGCGAAGGGGAGAAACGCGGGAGCCACGGCCGGCGCACCGGAGTTCCGTCTCGGTCCGGACCCGATGGGATCCAAGGCTAGGGCTTCTCCGCCGTAGAAGATGTTGTAGAGCCCGAAGCCATGGAAGACGAAGTCGGTCTCCGGGACGAAAAGCCCGCGGGCCTCGGCGATGTCTCCGCGGGGGAGAAGGAAGCCGGTCGCGAGCTGCTCGTCGTCGCGTCCGCTGCCGGGAATCGGGGTCCGCATGTAGGCGGCGTTGTTGAACATGGCGCTGGCAGCGATCTCGTTGCGGTCGGAACTCGGCATGTAGAAGCGGAGCTCGCCGAGGAGCCCCTCGCCCGCGCTCATGATCGTGGCCTCCGAGAAGGCGACGAACCGGCCCGTGCCGTCAGCGAAGGGATGGTTGCGGCCGACGGCAACGAAGGTGTCTCCCTCGCGCGAGCGGAACGGATCGGCGCCGCTGACGCGGGAATCGATGTGGCCGATGAGGACTTGGTCGGCGAAGTCGCGCGTGTAAGCCTCGTCGCCGAAGGGCCGCCGCGAGGTGTCGGATAGGAAGATCGAGTTCCCCACGCCTACGTGGATGTCGCCGTTGCGCTCGCCTTCGCCGTCGTTGCGCTGGCCGCGACGGTGGTCGCCGTGTCCGATCTTGCTCCAGTTGTTGAAGATCTGGGAGCCGCCGCGCCCTCCGCCGCCGGTGTCGGTGTCCGCGCCGCGGTTCATCGTCAGGTCTCCGCCGACGAGGACCTCGATGTCTCCCCCGAGGTTGCCCCGGGTCTGGGCCCCGCCGTGGCCGATCTGCGCGAAGCCCTCGCGCCCCGAGGCGCCGCCGAGCAGGGCCATGCTTCCCCCCGCCACCACGCGGATGTTGCCCCGGTGGTCGCCGGCGACGTCGTAGCCGCCGTGGCCGATTTGCGCCTGGACCGCCTGCCCCCACGCCGAGGAGTTCGCGGTTAGGCCCGGATCCCCGCCGCCCCGGAGCGTGATGCTGCCTTCGCGGGAGACGACCTCGATGTCCCCGTGGAAGCCGCCGAAGCCGGGGGCGTTGACCGCCGGGCCGGAACGCGCGTGGGAGCGGTAGCCCCCGTGCCCGATCCTGGCGTCGCTGTGCAGGGTGCTGCTGATCTGCCCGGTGTTCGGATCGACGAATGGCACGGCGCCGCGGAGTTCGATGTCGCGTCGGACGACGACGCGGATGTCGCCGTTGTGGTCCATGCCCCGGGCGTCGTGCCCGCCGTGGCCGATGGCCGCCGAGGAGCGCTGGCCCGCTCCGGCCTCGATGCGGAGACCGCCGTCGCTGCTGATCACGGTGATCCGCCCGCTGTGGGTGGCGCGGTTCTCGGCGCCGCCGTTGCCGATCTGCGCGTAGGTGTGGATGTTGTGGTTGTTGAGGGCGACGCCGCCGCTGCCGCTCCCGGTGTCGGCGCTGGTCATGCCCGGCACGCCCAGGTTGCCGCCGCTGCGGACGAGGATGTCCCCCTCCGCTTCGACGTAGATGTCCCCTCGGTCGCCGATGTCGTCGAGCAGGCCGCTGGTGCTGTTCGCCCGGTCGTTGACGGGGTTGTAGCCGCCGGCTTGGAAGCCTCCGCTGCCGATCTGGGCGTAGTCGTTGAGCCCTTCGCCCGCGAGCAGGTGGAGGCCGATGCCGGCGGCGTCGCGACCGGCGGAAATGGTGATGTTGCCTTTGTGGTCGCCGCGCGCCTGATGGCCGCCGAGACCGATCTGGATGTAGTTGCGGCCTGCCAGCGAGGCGGACTGCTGGTTGGTGCCCGAAGAGGTATTGCCGGTGACTTCGGCATCCGGTGTGCCCGGCCCCACCCGGAAGGTGCGGGTGCCGAGGCCTTCGGGGTTGTAGCCGTTCTCGTAGGCGAGAATCTCGAGGGTCTGCCCTTCCCCGACGGCGACGGGAATGTCGCTGCCGCGGGATACGATGCCGCCGCCCGCGCGGATGGAGATGTCGCCGCGGTGGCCTAACCCGTCCTCTCCACCGAAGACTCCGGATCCGCCGCGATAGCTGGTGAGGCGGCCGCCGTGCCCGATCTGCACGAATCCGTCCGCGGCCGAGACGACAGGATCGGGCAGCACCCACATCTCGCCGTCGGCGCGCGGCTGCCATTGGAGTCGGGCCGAATGGGCGCTCATCGTCAAGCCCTGCTCGGGATCGACGCGGCGCAGGTCGATGCGCATGTCGCGTAGCTGGCTTTCCAATGCGAAGATTTCCGGGTGCTCAGGGTTGTCGGCGAGGAACTGCTCGAGGGCGATGCCTTCGCCGTCGAGGTAGTAGAGAGAGTCGGACGAGGCACGCAGCGTCAGTCCGGTCGGCATCATCGGCCCCACCGTATCCTGCTGGGGTGCGGTCAGGCGGACGTCCCCGCCCACCTCGATGACGATGTCAGAATCGCCCCAGACGCCGATGCCGTCCGAGAGCCTGCCCGATCCGCTGACGTGGGCGGGACGGTTGCCGTGGGGGCGGTGGCTGGAGTTCTGGCCGCCGTGGCCGATCATCGCGAAATGGCTGAGGCCGCTCTGGCCCCTGTCCTCGTCCTGCCCCAGCCGCGGCATGCCGGTCGTGTTTGTGCTGGCGACGGTGACGGCGTCCCATCCGCCGCGGGCCTCCAGCACGAGGTCGCCGCCCGCCGATACCTCGATCCTGCCCCAGTGGTCACCGAAGCTCTCGAAGCCGCCGTGGCCGATCATTGTGAAATTCCGTCGGCGCCCGTTTTGCTCCATGCCGAAGGCTTCCTGCCCGGCGTAGGCTTCGGTCTGGCCCGCGCGGAAGTCGATGTCGCCACCGGCGCGCACGAGGATGTCGCCGTTGTGCCCCTGCTGGGTTTCGTCGGGCACGAGAAGGAATCTCTGGTTGTCGGGCGAGTCGGGCTCGTCGGGTCGGTAGTCCGGATTCGGCACGATGCGCGATGCGCCACCGCCGTAGGGTGTCTGCCCCGCGATATGCGCATAGTTGGGATGGACGTCGGCATACTCGAGGATGTCGGCATACTGGCGGTAGCCGCCGTGGCCGATCATGGCGAAGGCGTCCGAGGTGCCGGTGCCGAACCCTCCGCGAAAGACGATGTCCCCGACGGCGAGGACTTCGATGTTGCCACGGTGGGTGCCGGCGCCATGGCGGGGATCGCGCTGGCTCGTCACCCCGTCGAGAGTCGCGGTGTCGTCCCGGCCCCGCCCGCCGTGGCCGATCATCGCGAAGGCCTGGTTGCGGCCCGCGTGGAAGACGATGTCCCCGCTCGACCGGACATGGATGTCGCCGATCGCTCCGCCTTGGCTGTAGCGCCCGCCGTGGCCGATTTGGGAAAAGGCACCGTCGCCCGTGTTGCGGCGGTCCCGGCCGTGGATGTCGAGCTGCTGGGCGATGCGGTCGAAGAGGATGCCTCCCTCCCGCGCCTCCACATGGATATCGCCGCGGTGGTCGCCGTGGGAGCTCAGTCCGCCGTGGCCGATCTTGGCGAAGGCGTTGTTGCCCGAGGCGGTCATGTGGATGCCGCCCGCGGAAAGCACCGAGATGTCGCCGCTATGCCCGTAGGGCAGCCCGGTGAGCGGGTTGATGGTGATGCCGTCGCCTGCGTAGCTGGTCACCCCTTCGGCGCCTTCGGCGTTGAGGACGAGCTCGCGGGCCGGAAGGGCGTCGGGGTGGAAAGCGTTGACCCCGCCGTGGCCGATCATCGCATAGGAGCGGTTTCGGTTGTCGGTCCAGCGGCTCCCGTCTACTGCGGCTTGTCCGGCGCCGCCCATGTTGGGTGCGGCAGTGGCGCGGAGGTTGCCCACGGTGGTGGTGACGATGATGTCGCCGCTGTGTTCGCCGCGCACGTTGTAGCCGCCGTGGCCGATCTGCACCGGCGCGTCGCTGAACATGCCAGCCTCCATGAAGATGAATCCGGCGGCCACGTGGATGTCGCCGCCCATGTCCCCGGTGATGAACTGGTTGGTGAAGGGCGTGTTGCCACCGGAGTTGCTGAGGGTCGTTCCGCTGCCCACCCCCTGCCCGCCGTGGCCGATCTGGGTATGGCCCCGGCGCTGCCCGCCCGTCATTTCGAGTAGCGTGCCCGCACGCACGGTGATGTTGCCGCTGTTGTCCCCGTCGGCGACGTTGACCACGCCCGAGTCGTAGCCGAATCCGGCGGCTTCCCCTCCGCTCCGGGCCACGAGGACGGTGTCGTTCCGCCGGATTCCGCCATGGCCGATCATCACGTAGGCGAGGTCGCGCTGCTTGTTGAGGTAGGCGCCGAACTCGTCGGAAGGTCTCATCAGCACCGAGGTGAGTCCGGAGACGTTGATGTCTCCATCGACGATCTGGTCGGCGGGATTCGCGAAAAAGCCGCCGAGCTGCCCCGGGTCGTTGGCCCGGCTATCCGAGACCCGCCGGTAGCCGATCTGGGTGAAGCGGCCGCTGCCTCGTCCCTGCCGCATTTGCACGATGTCGGCGAACACGTTGGTCTCGCCGCGTGCGCTACCCACTTCGACCGCTTCGAGCCCCGCATTGTTGAGATATACCTGGCTGCCCGTCTTTCCCCAGGCGCCAAAGCGGCCCGGCGTCTCGAGCGGCGTGCCGTCTGGGTTGATGAAATCGGCCGCAGATACCGTGTCGTTAAGGTTTTCGGGCAGGGTGCCGTCCCATCCGGCGGCGAGGGTGATGTTGCCGGTGTTGTCGATGTCGGTGCTGCCGATGTTCTTGATGTCGCCGTTCACGAAGATGCTGCCGTGGGCGAGGAGCGTGAGGGAATGGGGGCTGTCGTAGACGACCTTGGCGCCCGAATTGACGTTGATGCTTCCTAAGAAGCCGTCTGCGCCCGAAGTATGGAGGACGACGTTGTTCGCCTCGATGAACTCGCGAAGGACGGCGTCGGACATCGTGCCGGATCCTCCGTCGGCGTGAATGACGATCGAAACCGGATCGATGAGCAGGGTGCCGGTACGGCCGTTCGCGGCGGTCGTGCTGACATTTCCGCTAAGCGAGATGTCGCGCTGGCCGGACACCTCGATGAATCCGCCGTTGCCCACGCTGCCGAGCGCCCGGGCGGTGATCTCGCCGTCGAAGAGAGTGTCGCCCTCGGCGAAGAGCACGACGCTGCCGCCGTCGCCCCCGGTGCCGTCGGCCTCGACCGCAGCGCCCGCCTCCATCCGCGTGGTCGTCGCGTTGGCGATGTCAGGGTCGCGCCCGGAGACGCCTCCTCCAGCGCGCACCCTGCCGCCCTCGACCCCGTTGGCACTGATCGCAGCGGTGGAGGCGAGGGCCAGGTGCGCGGCGGTCAAGTCGATGTCGCCCCCGCGCCCCTCCGCGCTGACGACCTCGACGGACCCGGCCACGGTGGCGGTCTCGGTGCCGCGGATGGCGACGTTGCCGCCTTCGCTGCCCCCGGCGGTGACGGTGGCGGCGGCACCGACGGTGACATCGGCGCCGTCGACGGACACGCTGCCCCCGGCCCGGCCGACCTCGCCGGCGGCGTCCACGCTGCCCGCGGCGATCTCGACGCGACCGCCGACGACCTCGACGCGACCGCCGGAGCCGTCGCTGTTGCGGG
>SLGN01000533.1 GCA_007123695.1 Verrucomicrobiales bacterium | reverse complement strand
CGCCTCTGGGTCGTCGAGGGGCACACCTATCCCGTGCGCGATCCCGGCGGCCACGACGAGGGCAAGGACCGCATCCTCATCTTCGAGGACACCGACGGCGACGGCCGCTTCGACACCCGCAAGGTCTTCGCCGAAAACGTCAACCTCGCCAGCGGCATCGCCGTCGGCTTCGGCGGCGTCTACGTCGGCGCGGCGCCCTACCTGCTCTTCTATCCTGACAAGGACGAAAACGACCTCCCCGACGGCGAGCCCGAGATCCTTCTCGACGGCTGGGGCCACCAGGACACCCACGAGACCCTCAACTCCTTCACCTGGGGGCCCGACGGCTGGCTCTACGGCTGCCACGGCGTCTTCACCCATTCGCGGGTCGGCGTGCCCGGCACGCCCGACGAGGCCCGCGTCCCGATCAACGCGGGAGTGTGGCGCTTCCATCCGATGACGCACGCATTCGAGGTCTACGCCCACGGCACCAGCAATCCCTGGGGCCTCGACTTCGACGCGCGCGGCGACTTCTTCGTCAGCGCCTGCGTCATTCCGCACTTCTACCACCTCTCCCAAGGCGGACGCTACCAGCGCCAGGCCGGGCAGCACTTCGACCCCCACACCTTCGACGACATCAAGACCATCGCCGACCACGCCCACTACACCGGCGACTTGCGCGACCACGCCTTCTGGGGGGCGAACAAGGACAACCGCCCGCCCTCGCCCGCCGACACCTCCGCCCTCGGCGGGGGCCATGCCCACTGCGGCCTCGTCCTCTACCAGGCCGACGCCTTCCCGCCGCAGTACCGGGGCGACGCCTTCTTCCACAACCTGCACGGCCACCGCATCGTGCGCGAGGCGATCGAGCGCGACGGCTCCGGCCACATCGTGCGGCACCGGCCCGACTTCGTCCTCTCGAACCACCACGACCACATCGGCGTGGGCATTCTGCTAGGGCCCGACGGAGCCATCTACTTCTCCGACTGGACCGATCCCCAAACCTGCCACCACCGCGACGTCGAGATCTGGGACCGCAGCAACGGACGGATCTTCCGCGTGAGGCACGGCGAGGCGAAAACCACGGCGACTGACTGGACAAATTTCTCCGAGGTCGAGCTGATCGCGACGCTCGCCCACGCCAACGTCTTCCATTCCCGCCAAGCCCAGCGCCTTTTGCAGGAGCGGGCGGCGACGGGCACGATCGATCTGGCCGTTGCGGAGATTTATCTGAGCGAGTTCGAGAGCAAATACTCCTCGAGCGCCGAACTCCGCCTCCGCGCCCTCTGGACGCGGCACGTATGCGGACTCATCGACGAAACGGGCCTCGCCGCCTTTCTCGACGACCCGGCCGAGGAGCTGCGGGCCTGGGCCGTCACCCTGCTCGGCGAAAGCAAGGCCGCCCTTTCCGCCCCCGTCCTCGCCCGGCTCGAAACCATCGCGGCAGACGACTACTCCCTGCTCGTGCGCCGCCACCTCGCCTCGCTCCTGCAGCGACTCCCCCTTGCGCAGCGCTGGAAGATCGCCGAGGGCCTCGTCGCCCACGGCCGCAGCGGCTTCGACCGCAACCTCCCCCTGCTCTGCTGGTATGGCGTCGAGCCCCTCGTCGAGGCCGACCCCGAGCGCGCCCTCGGCCTCGTCAACCGCACCCCCTGGCCGCAGCTCAAGGACTTCCTCACCCGCCGCGCCGCCCTCCTCCCCGAGGGCCGCGCCGCCGTCCTCACCTCCCTGACAAAGGCCAAAAACGCCGACGAGTTCGCCCAGCGCGCCGGCCATCTCCTCGCCTCCCTCGCCAGCCTGCCGCCGGTGGAGCGGCCCGCCGGATGGGACGCGGCCAAGGCGCAGGGGAAAGCCCTCGCCGAGTCCAATCCCGCCGTCGCCGAGGCCCTCGCCCGGCTCGGAGCACGCTTCGCCGATCCCGAGTTCTTTCCCCATTGGCGCGACCTCGCCCGCGACGACAAGGCCCCCGCCGCGAAGCGCGGCGAAGCCCTCGAGCTGCTCACCGCCGGACGCGATCCCGAACTCGGCGCCCTCGCCCGCGAGCTGATCGGCGTCGCCCCCCTGCGGGCCGCCTCCCTCGCCGCCCTGCGCCTCGACCCCGGCGCCGAAACCGCCGAGGCCCTCGTCGCCCGCCTCGCCGACTTCCCCCTCGAGCTGCGCAACGAGGCCATCAACCTCATCGCGACCCGGCCCGATTCCGCCCTCGTCCTCCTCCGCGCCGTCGATGCGCGGCAGCTTTCCTCCTCCCTCGTCTCGCCCGTGCTGCTCGACCAGTTCGCCCGATTCGGAAACGCCGACCTCGACGCCCTCATCGAGCGCAACTGGATCCGCGGCGGCGCCGAGGTCGACCTCGCCCAGCTCGCCGCCGCGATCGAGGCATGGAAGAAGAAGCTCGGCCCCGCCGTTCTCGCCAAGGCCGACGCCTCGCGCGGACGGCAGACCTACGCGACCACCTGCGGCACCTGCCATACCCTCTTCGGGCAGGGCGTCGCCCTCGGACCCGACCTCACCGGCTCGAACCGCGCCGATCTCGGCTACCTCCTCGAGAACGTCCTCGCCCCCAACGCCGTCGTTGGGAAGGACTACCTCCTGCACGTCTTCTCGATGAAGGACGGATCGACCCTCAGCGGCATGGTCCGGGGCGAGACCGCCGACTACGTCCAGCTCGCCCTGCCCGGCGGCGCCGCCCTCGACGTGAAGCTCTCCGAGGTCGCCAAACGCGAGGAGCTGCCCCAGTCGCTCATGCCCGCCGGACTTTTCGAGGCCCTGCCCCTCGAGCAGGTCGCCGACCTCGTCAAGTATCTCGCGAGCCCCTCGCAGGTGCCCCTGCCCGGCGAGGCGCCCGCCCCCGCCGCCGCCAGCGAGGTGCCGCCTCCCGCCGAGGGCGTCGTGCGCGTCGAGGGCGAGGCCCTCGCCGCATCGGCCACCGCCACGCGCGGCAACGTGCGGCCCCAGGGCATGGCCGGCTTTGGACCCGGATGGTCCGGCAACAGCCATCTCTGGTGGACCGGCGGCCAGCCCGGCGACGTCCTCACCCTGAAGGTGCCCGGACTCGAGCCCGGCACGCGCCACATCACCCTTTTCCCCACGACGGCGGTGGACTACGCCACGATTCGGATCGCCATCAACGGCCAGCTCCAGGAGGCCGATCTCTACACCGACAAGGTTCTCCCCGGAGCGCCGATCCGCTTTGAGAAAGTGAACGTCAGCCCCAGCGAACCACTGCAGATCGACGTCCACCTTACCGGCGCCAACCCCTCGGCCCTGCCCCGCTACATGTTCGGCCTCGACCGCGTCGAGGTGGAGTTGGCGGAGTGAGTAGCCTGGACGACTGCGAGTAGTTCAGATCGGATCGGTGGGCGGAGAGCAGGACGGGCGTGTTCCCAGCGAATCTGAAATCCGCCAGAAACTCGTTGACTTGCGGGCCTGGTTCGGGCGACCCTTCCGCTCCAAGTCCCCAAGCGCCACTACCGCCACCGGGTAGGCGGGCGTCCTGGATCGCATTCAGCCATGCGCGTCGCTTCCGTCCACCTCCAGAACTTCAAGCGCTTCACCGATCTCCGGATCGATGGGATTCCGGAGAATGCAAAGCTGGTGCTACTGATAGGATCCAATGGATCGGGGAAGAGCTCCGTCTTCGACGGATTCAATCTCTTTTCGAAAGGACTTTCGGGAGGCTACAAGGACTACCATCCCAAAGAACCAAGCTCGCCGTTTTCAGTCGGCATTGCCACCCACAGCGGGGATCGCTTGGAACTCACTCCTGGAGGCGGTTATGTCGGCCAGGAGAACAAGAAGTTCTTCGGGCGTTCCAGCCTACGAGTGGTCCCGGTCACCGAACGAATCCGCAATCCGGAGCAGCGGGTGAAGGAAGACGGTGATCGCCCTCCTCGCTTCACCCACGAGGACAGGCGCTTCAATGCGGACTTGGCCCTATTCACCTCTCGGATCAATCGCGCCCTGCGAGCGCCTACTTTTGCGGGCAAGGCGGCTGACACGGTCGCAATCTTCCGTGAGCACATCGAGCCTCTGAACCGATCAATGAAGCGGGTTTTCGGAGAGAACGACGAGACCACGATCCAAATCGAGAACTACGACGATTCTGATCCCGGAAGCCCTATCCGCTTGGACTTCAGGAAGGGGAATTCTACATTTTCCTTCGACCTGCTGAGCCATGGGGAAAAACAGATCGTGATTCTCCTCATGGGCTTCGCTGTTCGGAGGGAACAGATGGAAGATGCAGTGGTCTTCATTGACGAGATGGACCTTCATCTCAACACCGGGTTGCAGAAGCAGGTCCTTCGGGAGATCGTCGAACATTGGATTCCCGACTCGGCGCAACTCTGGACGGCGAGCCATGCGCTGGGGTTCATCGAGTATGCTCAAGAGAGCGACGAGGCTCAGCTTGTCGATTTGAACGCCTTGGACTTCGACAAGCCCCAGGTCGTTACGCCATCGGCCAAGAGGCGGCTCGACCTCCTTGAGATCGCGGTGCCGCGCGAGTCGCTGGTGAAGCTCTTTTCCAACCGGGCCATTGTCGTCTGCGAAGGCAAGGATCACGGCCTCTACAATGCGGCCTGCGACGATTCCTCCCGGCTCTTCATCCCACCGGGAGGATCAGGCAATGCGCAGGGCGTCCTTGCCATGGCACGGGGGAATCCAGGATTTTTCGCGTTGAGGGACCGGGATTTTCTTCTCGAATCCGAGGTCGAGGCGATCCTCGCGGAACTGCCGAATTACCGGATTCTGCCTTACTACTCGATCGAAAACCTACTCTATCACCCGGAGAACGTACGAGCTTTAGGGATACCAACATTCGACGCGGGAGTTTGGAAAGACGAGATACGAAAATGGGCCGGAGCGAATCCCCTCCTCGAGTTGAAATATGAGCGGTCCAAGATCCAGGAGCTGAGGACGATCAATTCCTTGGTGAGCTCCCGCGCTTGGGAGGCGGATCCGAAGGAGATCTACGAAGCCTACAGAGCCGAAGATTTCGAAACTTTCTACCGCGTGTTTCCTCAAAAGCGCATGCCGCTCGATTATCTCGGGCAGTTCAACCTATCGACCGACCGCTTGGCCCGCTCACCATGGTTCAGGGCCAAGGTCAAGGAGCTGACGGATCTAGCCATCCGGTGAAATCCGCGAGATACACATCAAGCCCTGAAGCGGCGACCCATCCGCGCACGTCGGGACAGCGCCATACCGAATGTCATTCGTCTGAAGGCGCACTTCTCCCCAATGGGTTGATCGAAGCCGAACTCGCCCGTAGCGGCAAGCTCGGCGACGGACGCCGCTTCGTTCTGGACGCCCCTGATCGGTTCCCTGAAGATGAGTGCGTTTGTCGTTGGCGCGTTCGTTTCGCGGTTCGGAGGGGCGGCACCGATTGCCACGTCGGGTTGTTTTGTTGGAGAAAGCCAGCTGCCCGCCCGAAAAATCAAAAAATTCCTCCAAATGGACCTCGGTTGTCCCACCCCCTGGGGTAAATTCCCTTCTTGCTCCACTTGGGAGAAGAACTTAAAAGGGGAGGCTGCCGCCTGACGAAGCCCCGCATCGAGCACGGAATGAACGAAGCCGACACCTGCCGCAAGCACGTGGTGCCCGCCCTCCAGGCGGCCGGATGGGAGGCCGAGCCCCATTCCATCGCCGAGCAGCGCACCATCACCGACGGGCGCATCGTGCCCGTCGGGAGGGGTTTCATCCGGAAACCGCCCAAGCGCGTCGATTACCTTCTCTCCTACGAGCGGGGCTTTCCCCTCGCCGTGGTCGAGGCCAAAGCCGCGTGGAAGACCGCCGGGGCCGGCCTCCAGCAGGCCAAGGAGTACGCCGAGATGCTCGGCCTCCACTTCGCCTACGCGACGAACGGGACCGAGATCGTCGAGTTCGAATACTTCACCGGCAGCGAGACGGTCCTCGCCGCCTACCCCACCCCCGCCCAGCTCTGGCAGCGCTACCGGGCAGGGCGCTGACTCGACGACGACCTCGCCGCCGCCCAGCTCCTCAGCCCCGTGAACGCCGCTGTGCGCATGGGCGAGCGCTACTACCAGCAGATCGCGATCAACCGCGCCGTCGAGGGCATCGTCTCGGGGAAACGCCGCCAGCTCCTCACCATGGCCACCGGCACCGGCAAGACCGCCGTCGCCTTCCAAATCTGCTGGAAGCTCTGGACCGCCCGCTGGAACCCCCGAGGCGAGCACCGCAAGCCGAAGATCCTTTTCCTCGCCGACCGCAACCTCCTCGTCGACCAGCCCAAGGACGGCCTCTTCGCCCAGTTCGGCGACGCCCGGCACAAGATCGAGTCGGGGCAGGTCGTGAAAGGGCGCGAGATGTATTTCGCGATCTACCAGGCCCTCGCCGGCGACGCCACCCGCGCCGCCCTCTACCGCGAGTACCCGCAGGACTTCTTCGACCTCGTGATCGTCGACGAATGCCATCGCGGCAGCGCCCGCGAGGACTCCGCCTGGCGCGAGATCCTCGACTGGTTCACCAGCGCGAGCCAGCTCGGCATGACCGCCACCCCCTTGCGCGAGGACAACCGCGACACCTACCGCTACTTCGGCAACCCCATCTACCAGTACAGCCTGCGGCAGGGCATCGACGACGGCTTCCTCGCCCCCTACCGCGTCCACCGCATCGTCACCGAATGGGACGCCGCCGGCTGGCGGCCCAGCGAGGGAGATCTCGACCGCTACGGACGTCCCATCCCCGACGACGAATACCAGACCAAGGACTTCGAGCGCGTCGTTGCCCTGCGCGCCCGCACCGAGGCCATCGCCCGGCATCTCACCGACTACCTCAAAAAGACCGACCGCTTCGCCAAGACGATCGTCTTTTGCGTCGACCAGGACCACGCCGACGAGATGCGCCGCGCCCTCGCCAACAACAACGCCGATCTCGTGAAGTACCGCCCCGACTACGTCTGCCGCGTCACCGCCGACGAGGGCGACGTGGGGCGGGGACATCTCGAAACATTCCAGGACGTCGACACCGACACCCCGACCATCCTCACCACCTCGCAGCTCCTCACCACCGGGGTGGACGCCCCCACCTGCAAAAACGTCGTCCTCGCCCGCGTCGTCGGATCGATGAGCGAGTTCAAGCAGATCATCGGCCGCGGCACCCGCGTGCGGGACGACTACGGCAAGCTCTGGTTCTCCATCCTAGACTACACCGGCTCGGCCACCCAGAAGTTCGCCGACGAGACCTTCGACGGCGACCCCGCGCTCGCCACCGAGCACGAGATTTCGGAGGCTTGGCACCTCGACCTCGGGGAAACCGACGAGACCGAAGCCACCGGGGAAACCGGCGAGACCGGCATCGACTACCTCGAGGACCCTCCGGTCGCCCCGGTCCTCGTTGCCGGCAGCGACGGCAACGACAACAACGACGGGGGCGGGTCCGGCGGCGAAAGCCGCAAGTTCTACTTCGACGGCGGCGCGGTCTCCATCGCCGCCCACCTCGTCTACGAGCTCGACCCTGAGGGGCGGCAGCTCCGCGTCGTGCGCTACACCGACTACGCCGGGGAGAAAGTGCGCGACCTCTTCCCCGACGTGCGCGAGCTGCGACGCCAATGGGCCGACCCCGCCTCCCGCGCCGGGATCATCGAGCAGCTCGCCGACCGAGGCATCGACTTCGACGCCCTTGCCGAGGCCGCCGGACAGCCCGAGGCCGACCCCTTCGACCTCATCTGCCACCTCGCCCACCACGCCCCCCTGCGCACCCGCCGCGAGCGTGCCCAGGCCCTGCGCTCCGAGAAAAAGGACTTCTTCG
>SLGN01000610.1 GCA_007123695.1 Verrucomicrobiales bacterium | reverse complement strand
TTGGCGTAGGCGGTGTTCATGGTCGGTGGAGACGGATTCTGAGAAGGATAGCCGAGCGGCCTGCGGATCGGCAATCGAAATCATTCGGCGCCCTCGAATTCCCGCTGCCGCAGAGATTCGTAGAGACAGACCGCGGCGGCATTGGAAACGTTCAGGCAAGGCACTTGGCCCAGCATCGGAATCCGCACGAGGAGGTCGCAGCTCTCCTTCGTGAGCCGCCTCATCCCCTCGCCTTCGGCACCGAGGACAAGGGCGAGTGGGCCGGTAAGATCTGCCTCGTAGAGGTCGTGCTCGGTCTCGTCGGCCGTGCCCACGACCTGCATTCCGAAGTCCTCCCGGAGCCTCGCGAGGAAGCGGGCGAGGTTCCCGACCGAGACGACGGGCACATGGGCGGCCCCGCCGCAGGAGACCCGCGCCACCGTCTCCGTGACGGGCGAGGCGTGGTGGCGGGGCACGACCACGGCGAGGACCCCGGCGCCTTCGGCGGTGCGGAGGCAGGCGCCGAGATTGTGCGGATCCTGCACTCCGTCGAGCACGAGCAGCAGGGGGTCTTCGCCTGTTGTCGCGGCTTGCTCGATGCGTTCGAGCAAACCGTCCTCGCCGAGCCGAGCGATGCCGGTCGAGGTCTGGATGTGCGCGTTGGCACGCGCTTCGAAGGGTCGGTTTCCCGGGGGCTTGCGTCGGCGGGATCGGGGCATGGTTCGGGTGGGGCGTGGGGGAAAAGAGAAAGATAGAGGGCGGATCGGGGCGGGGCGAGCGCAATTTCCCTGCAGGAGTCGCCCCCTCAGCAGCGGAGCTTGAGACCGTCCCAGGCGAGGCGGACCGTCGGCGGCAGCGTCGGCTCGAGGGCGCGGTAGTCGACGCGGCAGGAAAAATGTGTCAGCCAGGTTTGCTGCGCGCCGAGTTCGGCCGCGAGGGCGACGGCCTCGCCGGTGGAGAGATGGGTGCGGTGCGGCTGCGGCTGCAGCCCGTCGAGGACGAGCAGCTCGATGCCTTCGAGGAGGCGGCGGCTTTCCGGCAGCAGCACCTTGGCGTCGGGGATGTAGGCGAAGAGACGCTCGCCGCCCTGCGTGAACAGGAATCCGACCGTCTCGACCTTGCCGTGTTCGACCGGCAGCGGCACCACCTCGAGGCCACCCAGCGCAAAGGGTCCGCAGACCGCGTGCGGCCTCGCCTTCAGATACCCATGGTAGCGGTTGTGGCCGTCGAAGACGTAGTGGAACGCCGCGCGGAGGCGGTCGAGGCATTCCTCGGTCGCGTGGATCGCGATTTCGTCGTCCACCTCCACGGTGAATCGGCGGAGGTCGTCGAAGCCCATGATGTGGTCGCTGTGGGCGTGGGTGAAGAGCACCGCGTCGAGCCTGCGGATGCCCTCGCGCAGGCATTGCTGGCGGAAGTCGGGCCCCGTGTCGACCACGAACTCGACGCCGCCGGCGCGGACGTGGATGGACGAGCGCAGGCGCTTGTTCTTCGGATCGTCCGAGGTGCAGACCGCGCAGTCGCAGCCGATCACCGGCACCCCGATGGAGGTGCCGGTGCCGAGGAAGGTGATTTCCGCCCGGGTCTCCATTGCGCGGCGTGGCCGACTGCTCCATACTGCCGGGGCAACCTCCGCGCAATGCTCTCGGTCCTAAAAATCAAGAACCTCGCCCTCGTCGACGACCTCACCTGGGAACTGGGTCCCGGCCTCGTCGGCGTGACCGGCCAGACCGGGGCTGGAAAATCGATGATCGTGGGGGCCCTCAAGCTCATCCTCGGCGAGCGCGCCAACCACGACCTCGTCCGCACCGGCGAGAGCCTCTGCACCGTCGAGGCCGTCTTCGAACTCGACTCCAGCCTCGACCAGGTCAACGAACTGCTCGAGCGCGGCGGTCTCGAGCCCTGCGAAGGCAACGTGCTCGTGGTGAAGCGCGTCTTCGGCAGCGGCAACAAGCAGTTCGTCAACTGTTCGCCCTGCACCCTTGCCCTCCTCAAATCGCTCGGCGGCCTCCTCGTCGATCTGCACGGTCCCCACGAACACCAGTCCCTCCTTTCGCAGGAGCGGCAGCTCGCCATGCTCGACGCCTACGCCCGCGCCGGGGCCGAGCGGGGCGCCTACCGCGAGGCCTACGAGGCCTGGACCGCCGCCAAGGGCGCCCTCGAGGATTTCCGGCACCAGCGCTTCGCCAGCGACCAGGAGATCGAGCTGCTCCGCTTCCAAGTCGAGGAAATCGCCGCCGCCGCCCTCGATCCCGCCGAAGTTTCCGAACTGGAGCAGCGCTACCGCCAGTCGCAGAACTCCACCCGGCTGCTGGAAAACGCGAGCCAGGCCGTCGATTTGCTCAGCGCCGCCTCGGCCAACCTCGGCAATGCCCAGCGTTGCCTCCGCGAGCTGGAGCGCTTCGATCCCTCCGTCGGCGAGCGGATCGCCGGCTTCGAGCCCGCCCGGGTCGAGATCGAGGAGCTCGAGGCCGGGTTGCGGGAGTATTCCGAAAGCCTCGAGATCGATCCCGCCGAGGCGGTCCGCATCGAGCAACGCATCGACGAGATCGAGTCGCTGAAGCGGAAATACGGGCAGAGCGTCGAGGAAGTCCTCGCCTACGAAGCCCGCGCCCGCGCCCGGCTGGAGAGCGTCGACGGACGCGAGGCCGAGCTGCTGCGGCTCGCCGCCGCCGTCGAGTCGGCGGCGGGCGCGCTCGCCAAGGCGGCCAAGGTACTCACCGCCAAGCGGATCAAGGCCGCGCCCGTCCTCGCCGGAGAGATCTCCTCCCACCTCGGCGATCTCGGCTTTCACCGCTCCAGCTTCGAGATCCGCGTCGATCCCGTCGAGGACCCAGCGCCGCGCGGCTTCGAGAGCATCGATTTCCTCTTCGGCCCCAACCCCGGCGAACCGCTCAAGCCGCTGCGCGTCATCGCCTCGAGCGGCGAGATGTCGCGCGTCATGCTCGCGGTGAAAAGCGCCCTCGCCGACCAGGACCGCATCCCCCTGATGGTCTTCGACGAGATCGATGCCAACGTCGGCGGCGAAATCGCCGTGGCGGTGGGGCGCAAGATGGCCTTTCTGGGCGATCGCCACCAAGTCGTTTCGATCACCCACATGCCCCAGGTCGCCGCCCTCGCGCACCGCCACTACCTCGTGACCAAGGAAGTCGGCAAGGACACGACCAACTCGCGCCTCGAATCGGTCGAGGGCGAGGCCCGGGTAAACGAGCTCGCCCGCATGCTCGGTGGCGTCGGACCCGAAACCGTCGCCTTGGCCCAGCGGATGCTCGAGTGAGCGGGCGAATAATCGACGCTGGCGTTCCCTCCCCCCCACAGAGCGGTGCAGCGAGGGGCCCGTCGGCGGCCGCCTTTTCCGTGCATCCCGTGCGGCCTTGTGGTAAAACGCATTCATGTCCGGCATCCCCGCACCTGTCCCCTTCCTCCTCGCTGCCCTCGGCTGTGCGGTCGCCCTCCTGCCCGGGAGCGCCGGAGCCTGGGGCAGCGGACACCTCGATTGGCAGAGGCAGCTTCACGAAGCGCTGCCGCCCGCCTTCATGGAGCGAATCGCGCCCGAGACCGAGGCGCTCGCCGTCCGCGAGTGGAGCAAATACATCGACAGCTTCGAGAGCTTCGAAAGCGAGGCCGGGATCATCGGCCCCGAGGGCCTCGCGACCCTCGAACGCTACGGCGTCGCCCGCCGCTACGACCTCCACTCCGAGCGCGCCCGCGCCGTCGCCTTTCTCCTGCTCGTCGAGGCCCTCAAGGCCGGTCGGCACGAGACGGCCCTCTTCTGGATCGCGAACATCGGCCACAGCGTCGCCGACATGCCGGCGTGCAACCACGATCCCCTCCTCCACCTCGCCACCTACGACTGGAGCCAGGTCCCGCTGCGGCTCCCCTGCGGGGCCGAGCTGCACGAGGCCGTCGGAATGCTCGACCTCTCCCACGTCGCCCGGCACCCCGAGGGCAAGATCGCCTTCGCCGCCGCCGTGGAGCGCCTCCGTCTCCGCGACGACGGGCGCGACGCCCGCACCGCGCTGCTCGGGATCATGCGCTACGGGCAGGAAGGCGCCGCCTACTGCGCCGCCCGCGGTCCCCGCATCTGGGAGGCGGCTCTCGCCCGGGTCGCCGAGGACACGCCCGAGACGCGTGCCGCCCTCTTCGAGCCCGTCGCGGAACTCGGCGCCTGGGCGCTGGCACGCGTCGCCCGCGATTTCGAGGTCGCCCTGCGCCTCGCCGAGAGCGGAGAGACCCTGCCCGAAATCGACGAGGCCCTCCTCGCCGAGCATGCCGTGCAGATCGACTCGCTGCTCGCCGAACGCCGCCTCGAAGACGAAGCGCTCTATGCCGGAATCCTGCGCCCGCTTGGCCAAACCGGAGACTCGGCAGCCGAAAACAGCGGGTCCCGCCCCATCGGCGTCGCCCTCGAGCCGACCTGGCGAATGAACGAGGGCATGACCGGGTTTGGCGACCGAGTCCTTGCCGCAATGGTCTGCCGCGCCTTGGAAGACGTGGGCCGCCCCCGCGCGACCCTCGACCTCCGCAGCATCCTCGAGGACGGCCTGCCCGATCCCGCTGCGATGCCCGTCCTCGTCCTCGCCGCGAGGCAGGTCGGCAACTACCACGCCTACCGCCGCGACGCCCTCGAGAAGGCGCTGCGGCGCTACCGCGAAGCCGGGGGAGCGGTGCTCTGGATCGGCGGACGGGGCCGCCCGCTCGCCGCGCCTGCCCTTGCTCCCGCCTTCGCGCAGGCGGAGCCCGGCCCTTGGCCCGTGACGTCCGAGGCCCTGGCGGGGAGTCGGCTCGCCCTCGTCGGCGGCGACGCGTCGGAGGACGCGGGGTGGACTCTCCGCCGCGATCCCCACACCCCCGCCGGCTGGCATCGGCCCTACGGCCCCCTCCACCTTCCCGAAGCCGTGGAAACCGCAAAGGGAATCGAACCGCTCCTCGAACTCCGCAGCGGTGAAGAACGATTCCTCGTCGGAGCCGTCGAGCGGCACTCGGGCGATCCCGCCACCGGTCCGTTCGCGTGGCTGCCGACCTATGCGCTGCACCCGTGGCTCCTCGCCGAGGCCAGTACCGTTCCGACCGCCGACCTGCTGCGGCTCGACGAGTCCGGTGCCCGCATTTTCATGGAAGCTCTGGACCGGATCGCGCCATGACCCCCATCCGGGCTGCTCATCCGTCGTGAGCGTACCGGAACCTTCTCGAAGAGGAGGACTACGGCAGGCCGCCGGGCCTCCAACCGGCATCTGTCAGTCGCGACGATCCGATTCGGCAGACGGCGGTGCCGGTGCCGGTGAAAGAGGTGCGATCATTTCCAGAAGAGCTTTCTGGTCCGCCTCCGATCGGCATGGAATCACGAGAAAACCCGAATCAATCCGCTCCCGCACCAGTGGTGCCGACCAAAATTTTGTCTCCGAATCTGATAATCATTCTCTTCCCGATGAGGTTTTCCGTAAGCGCCGCGAGCGAAGCCGCATCCTCATCCGTAAACGTCCTTCTGCAAGTCCCTGAGCACACGCAGCCCTCCCCAGTCCGCCCCAAGCATCCGCCTTGCGCCGGTCTGGCGTTTCGGTCCCATGCGGCCCTCGGCCTTGAGCTGGGCGAAGACACCGTTCACGAACGCTGCCGACCCGATCACCGCCCCATCGCTGAAATAGCGAACCTTCCGCCGCAACACCTCCGGCAGCGAAACCTTTCCGGCCGTCTCCGCGACCCGGTCGCATTCCTCCGTCGCGATCCCCGCGCGCCCGCCTTCCCCCGTCACCTCGTCCGGCTTCTGCTCCCGGCCCTCCGAGTAGAGCAGCAGCCGATAACGTCGCAGCACCTCCGCCCAATCGGGCCAATCCGGCAGATCGGAATTCACGGCGCCCGCCGTCTCGGCACCGGGATTCTCCAGCCCCTCCCGCGTGATCGAACTCAGCGCCACCCGCGCCTTCTCCGCCCCCTTGCCCGCACCGCAGGCTTCCCCGTAGCCGCTCCAGCGATAATCCTCCGGACGCTCCACCAGCCCAGCCCGCACCGGATTCAAATCGATGTAGGCCGCCACCGCTCGCAGCGTCTCCTCCCCGCCCTCCAGCAGCACGCTCTTGAATCGTCCTTCCCAAAGCGTCCCGAACCGCCCGTTGCGACGGTTGTAGAAGATCGAAACCCGTTGCTTCAACTCCTTCAGAAACATCGAGAGATCGAAGCGCCTGCGCTCGTAGCGGTCCAGAATTCGCCGTTCCCAGCCGAGATTCCCCGAGTTCCGCGCTGCCTCCAGCTCCCTCGCCACCTGTTCCACCGCTACCTCGTCATAGAGCAGCGGCAGCAGCTCCAGCAACTGATCCGCGTCCAGCCTCGGCATCGTTTCCTTATCCGGCACCTCCAGCAGCAGATGGAAGTGGTTCCCCATCAGGCAGTAGGTCACCACCTTCACCCCCAGAAACCGCTCCAACTTTCGCAGAATCGACCGAAACACCTCCTTCTCCGCAGCATGGAAGACAATGCGTCGGTCCACGACGCGAGAGATGCAGTGGTAATAGGCCCGGCCCGCGCCAGCGCCGATGACAACACGACGAGATTTCATACTCGGACTAAAGTATAAACAGCCAGGGCAATTGCAAGAGAATATTTCAAAATTTGTAAAATTAACAGGTGTGACGATGGAATCGAAGGAATCGAAGGAGCTGATGGGTGCCTGTGAAATTCGCCGGAGGTGGCTTGCTTGTGGGTCTCGGCTTTTGGTAGGATCTTGGGATGAGTGACATTTGTTCTCGGTCGGCAATGGGGGAGATGGGTCGGGTATCGGTTCGGCAAGGCTCTGCGGGTGCGTGGAAAGGGGTTTTCGGCAGTGCTGGTGTCTTTTCCGCACGGTTGCTTCTCTGGCTCGGTTTCGGAGGCTTTGCTGCGGTGACTCCGGCGACTGCGGAGCCGGTGGAACTGGTGATCGGAGGGGTGACCTATCATGTGCTGCGCACTCCGCCAGAAGCGGTCCGGATCGTCTGGACCGACGGCGGGGGCGGTCAGCTTTGGACCTTTCCGGAGGCGGTGCGGTATCTGGCGGAACGGGGCGAGACGGTGGATACGGCGATGAACGGAGGCATTTTCGAGCCGGGTGGCGTGCCGAGCGGGCTCCTTGTCCAGGACGGAAAGGTGCTGAGACGGGTGAACCGACGGGACGGGGAGGGCAATTTCTTCCTCAAGCCGAACGGCGTCTTTCTGATCGGCTCGGCGGGCGCGACGGTCGTTGCAACGGAGGAGTACCCGCCGAAGGGGGTGAAGGTGCGCTACGCGGTCCAATCGGGTCCGCTGCTGCTGCGGCGGGGGAAGACGCATCCGAGCTTCAACGCGGGATCGAGTTCGCGCCTCCATCGCAACGGGGTCGGCGTGACGCCGGAAGGGGTGGTCGTGTTCGCGATGAGCGATTTTCATTCGCCGAAGTTTCCCAACCTCCACGAGTTCGCCGCCGCCTTCCGCGAACTCGGCTGCGAGGACGCTCTGTTCCTCGACGGGGATTTGAGCCAAATGCGCTGGGGAGAAGATCTCCAGAGACGGAGCAACCCCTTCGGATCGATCATCGCGGTTGTACGGAAGGGGGGGGATGATGGCGAAAATGACAGGGACGGTGGTCCGGCCCCGGCCGCCGAGGGGCCGACGGACAGGTGAGGCGCGCCTCCGGCGGGGGAAGGCATGCTCCGTCGCGGGTCCGGTGCGGCGTGCGGTCAAGTCGGGCATGGCGTCATCGCGAGGTCGCAGGCGGGAGGTGCGTGCGCTTTGCTCGGGAAAGGTTTCCCAATTTCCCCCATGACCGAGACTCCCC
>SLGN01000027.1 GCA_007123695.1 Verrucomicrobiales bacterium | reverse complement strand
TGCCGACCGGCTCTCCGGTGAAGAAGGCGTTGCGGCGGAGGCAGGGGAATTCGCGCCGCAGCCGGGCGAGCCGCCGCACGAAGTCCTGCATCGCGAGGGTCTCTTCGTCGTCTTCCCAGGAGACCCATCCGAGCGGGTTGTCCTGGCAATAGGTGTTGTTGTTGCCTTCCTGGGTGCGGAGGCGTTCGTCGCCGGCGAGGAGGAAGGGGACGCCGCGCGAGCAGAAGAGCGTGGCGAGGAAGTTCCTCGCCTGGCGGCGGCGCAGTTCGAGGATGGCGGGATCAGATGTGGGACCCTCGACGCCATGATTGAACGAAATGTTGTGCGAATCGCCGTCTGCGTTGCGTTCTCCGTTGGCGAGGTTGTGCTTCTGGTTGTAGCTGACGAGGTCGAGCAGGGTGAAGCCGTCGTGCGAGGTCACGAGGTTGACGCTTGCGGCGGGGCTGCGGCGGTTGTGGGCGAAGAGGTCCTCGCTGCCGGTGAGACGCGAGGCGAACTCGCCGGAGACCCCGGGATCGCCTCTCCAAAAGCGGCGCACGGAGTCCCGGTACTTTCCGTTGAGCTCGGCCCAGTCGATGGGGAAGTTGCCGATCTGGTAGCCTCCGTAGCCGAGATCCCAGGGCTCGGCGACGAGCTTGGCGCCGGCGAGCACGGGATCCTGCGAGGCGGCTTGGAAAAAGCTGGCGTGCGGACTGTAGAACTCGCCGGCGCGGCCGAGGGTCACGGCGAGGTCGAAGCGGAAGCCGTCGACGTGCATTTCCTCGACCCAGTAGCGGAGGCTGTCCATGACGAGCCGGAGCGAGGCCGGGTGCGAGAGGTCGACGGAATTGCCGCATCCGGTGAAGTCGACGTAGTGCGCGGGCCGGGCCGGATCGGTGTGGTAGTAGGAGGAGTTGTCGAAGCCGCGGAGGTGGCAGGTGGGTCCGTCGGGACCGGCCTCGCAGGTGTGGTTGTAGACGACGTCGAGGATGACCTCGAGCCCGGCGCGGTGCAGCGCCTTGACCATGTCGCGGAACTCGGTCACGGGATCTCCGCCGGCGGCGTAGCGGGCTTCGGGCGCGAAGAATCCGAGGGTGTTGTAGCCCCAGTAGTTGACGAGACCGCGCTCGAGGAGGAAGCCGTCGTCGAGGTGCTGGTGGACTGGCATGATCTGCACGGCGGTGATTCCGAGCCCCTTGAGATAGTCGATCGTGGCCGGGTGGGCGAGGCCGGCGTAGGTGCCGCGCAGCTCCTCGGGCACGTCGGGCTTGAGCATGGTGAATCCCCTCACGTGCAGCTCGCAGACGACGGTTTCCTCCATCGGCGCGTGAAGGGGGGCGTCGCCTTCCCAATCGTAGGCGTCGGGCGCGGGAACGAAGGCACGGGGAGCGTGGGCGGCGCTGTCGGTGCGCTCGCGGTCGCCGCTCTCGTCGCGCGAGCGGAACGACGGGTGGTGGCGGGTGGGGCCGTCGATGCGGCGTGCGTAGGGGTCGAGGAGGAGTTTGTGGGGATTGAAGAAAAGCCCGGCGACCGGATCCCAAGGGCCGTCGACGCGGTAGCCGTAGGTGCTGCCGGGCGGGATCCCGCCCACGCGGACATGGCGCACGTCTCCGCGCCGGGCGGTAACGGGGATGCGCAGCGTCTCGCGGGCGGGATGCTCGGGGTCGGTGAAAAGGCAGAGTTCCACGCTGGCGTCGTAGGCGGCATGGACGGCGAAGTTCACCGTGCCGTCCGCGAGCGCGCTGGCGCCGAGGGGATGGGGCGCCCCCGGCAAGGTGCGGATCTCGTGGTCGCTTTCTCCTCCGTTTGGCTTGTTCTTTTGCATGTTCGGGTTTGTGCTCGCGGGACAAAGGTAGACGCAAGCCCCCGACTTTCCAGCGGGCCGCGATGCGACGATTTTGTTCCACTACACGAGGTTTAGGCAAGTTCTCTGCCAGAATCGCCGAAAAGTGCGGACGGGGGGCGTGCATGCGGGGTTCCGGAAACGGAACGCAGGCTTGCCGAAAAAGCGGCGCTCCGCTAGGATCGCCGCATGAGGTCCGCCCCGAGAACACCCGCCCCGATCCTCGCCGCGCTCGCGGCCGCATCCGTCTGCGTCCTTTCCGCTTCGCAGGACCCGGCCCGCCCGAACATCGTCTTCGTGCTCGCCGACGACCTCGGGTGGAACGACATCGGCTACCACGGGTCGGAGATCCGCACGCCCAACCTCGACCGGCTCGCCGCCGAGGGGGCGAAGCTGGATCGGCACTACGTCTACCCCACCTGCTCGCCGACGCGCGTGGGCCTGCTGTCGGGGCGCTTTCCGAGCCGCTTCGGCGTGCTCGCCCCCCTCGGCGCAACCACGAAGATGCAGGGAAATGACGCCCGGCTGCCCCAGGAGCTGCGCCGCCTCGGCTACCGGACGCATATCTCGGGAAAATGGCACATCGGCGAGACGCCGGAGCACCGCCCGCTGGGCTACGGATTCGACACGACCTACGGATACCTGCGCGGGCAGATCGATCCCTACACCCACCGCTACAAGTTCGGCGACCACGTGACCTGGCACCGCAACGACGAATTCGTCGAGGAGGCGGGCCACGTCACCGACCTCATCACCGACGAGGCCGTGCGCGTCGTGCGCGAGTCGGGCGACGAACCTTTCTTCCTCTACGTCGCGCACCACTCTCCGCACTCGCCCCTCAACGAGCCGCCCAAATGGATCGCGCCCTACGAGGAGACGTTCGAGGACATCTGGAGGCGCCATTTCGCCGCGGCCGTCACCCACATGGACGAGGAGATCGGCCGCATCGCCGCCGCGATCGAGGAGGCGGGCAAGACGGCGAGCACGCTCTTCGTCTTTTCCTCGGACAACGGCGGGCAGCGCTCGTGGGACGCGCCGCCCCAGAACTACAACGGCCGCTACGCCCCCCACACCACTCTCGGGAACAATCTGCCCCTGCGCGGTTGGAAGGGCGACCTCTACGAGGGGGGGATCCGCGTTCCGGCCTTCGTCCGGTGGCCCGGGGTGGTCGAGGCGGGAACGGTGGTGGAGGCGCCCGTCCACATCGCCGATTGGACCGCCACCTTCCTCTCCGTCGCCGGGGGCTCGACCGAGGAGTCGTGGAAGCTCGACGGCCGCGACGTCGGGCCGCTTCTTTTCCCGGGAAGAAATGGCGACGGCGCCCTCGAGGGACGCACGCTCTACTGGCGCACCCCGTCGGGCGCGGCGATCCAGGAGAAAGGCTGGAAGCTCATCCTGACCAAGAAGGAAGATCGCGCCGAACTCTTCGACCTCGCGTCCGATCCCTACGAGACCACCGATCTGGCGGCCTCCGAACCGGAACGCCTCGCGAAGATGAAGGCCAAGCTGCGGGAGATCCAGGAAGAGGACGACGTTTCCGAAAAGGCCCGTTGAGCGGTCTCCCCTGCCCTGCTGCGGCAAGGCGCGTCCGGCCTCAGCCCGACGACCCCGGCAGCGAATTGCCGCTTTCCGCAGTCCCGCCCTCGCCGTCGTCCCGGCGAGCAAGCGCCTCGCGGAGACGCCGGGCCAGCCCGGAATGGCGGCGTGCCCCCTCGCGCCGGCGCACCGCCGTCTCCAGAGCGCGGCGCTCGCCCACGAGCACGACGAGCCGCTTTCCCCGGGTGATCGCGGTGTAGACGAGATTGCGCTGGAGCATGGGGAAATGCTGCGAGGCGAGGGGCACGACGACGGCGGGGAATTCGCTGCCCTGGGCCTTGTGGATCGTGGTGGCGTAGGCGAGCTGCAGCTCGTCGAGTTCGCCCGGCTCGTAGAGCACCCGCTTGGCCCCGTCGAAGACGACCTCGACCGACACCGGTTCGTCGGTGATGCGGGCGAGGTGGCCGATGTCGCCGTTGAAGACCTCCTTCTCGTAGTTGTTCCGGTTCTGGATGACCTTGTCGCCGGCGCGGAAGAGCGTGCCGAAGCGCTCGATCTCGGCCTTGAACTCGCCGGGCGGGTTGATGCGGGCCTGAAGCCGCGCGTTCAGCTCGCGGGTGCCGAGCGACTGCCGGTTCATCGGCGTCAGCACTTGCACGCCGTCGCGGGGATGGAGCCCGAAGCTCTCGGGGATGCGCTGGGCGACGAGGTGCAGGACCGTTTCGGAGATCGCCTCGGGCCCTTCGCGGGGCAAGAAAAAGAAATCGGCCCCGGAGGGATTGTCCAGGGGCGGCAGACGGCCCGCATTGACCTCGTGGGCGGCTCCGACGATGCGGCTCTCGACGCCTTGGCGGAAGATCCGGGAAAGCTTCGCCGAGGGCACCGCGCCGCTGTCGAGGAGGTCGGCGAGAACGCGCCCGGGCCCGACCGAGGGGAGCTGGTCGGCGTCGCCGACGAAGAGGACGCTGCCGTGGGCAGGGACCGCCTCGAGGAAGCTCGCCATCAGCCGCACATCGACCATGGAGGTCTCGTCGACGACGAAGAGATCGCCCGCGAGAGGCCGCTGGCGGTTGCGCGCGAAGCCCGCGACGGGCTGGTATTCCAAGGCGCGGTGCAGGGTGAACGCCTCGCGACCGGTGCTTTCGGAAAGACGCTTCGCCGCCCGCCCGGTCGGGGCGCAGAGCACGGGGGCGACCTTTTTCGCAGAGAGGATCTCGACGAGAGCGCGGAGGATGGTGGTCTTGCCCGTGCCGGGCCCGCCCGTCAGGACGAAGACGCGGTGCCTAGCGGCGTCGAGCACCGCCCCGGCCTGCTCCGGCGAGAGCCCGAGGGAGTGGCGGCGCTCGAACCAGGCGATCGCCGCCGACTCGTCGAGCGGGGGAAGGGCCGGCGGCGAACGCAGCAGCGAGACCAGCGCATCGGCCACCGCGACCTCGGCCGCGTGCAGATCGCTCGGAAAGACGAGCGCCTCCCCGTCCGCCTCCCCGTCCGCCTCCCCGTCCTCGGCCACGACCCGCGCCCCCAGCACGAGTTCGTCGAGGGCGAGCTGCGCCGCAGCCGGTCCGGCCTCGAGCAGGGCCGCCGCCTCGGCGACCAATTCGGCACGCGGCAGGGCGCAGTGACCGCGCCGACCCGCCTCGTCGAGCGCGTGCAGAACGCCGGCGGCGAGACGCTTCGGCGAATCCACCGCCTGCCCCATCTGCCGGGCGATCTCGTCGGCGGTGCGGAAGCCCACCCCGGGGATCTCTCGGGCGAGTCTGTAGGGGTCGGCACGCAGCACATTCGCCGCCTCCTCCCCGTAGATCTTGTGGAGCCGCAGGGCCCGCGCCGTCGAGAGGCCGTGGGCGTGGAGAAAGATCATGAGGTCGCGCACCGATTTCTGCCGCTTCCACGACTCCTTGATGCGGAGCCGCCGCGACCGCCCGATGCCCGCGACCTCCTCGAGGCGCTGCGACTCTTCCTCGATCACGCGGAAGGTGTCCTTGCCGAAGGCCTCCACGATCCGCGCCGCGTAGGCGGGGCCGATGCCGTCGATGAGGCCGCTGGCGAGAAAGCGGGTGATGCCCTCGGGCGATTCCGGCGGCAGCGCCTCGATGCGGTCGGCCTCGAACTGCTGCCCGAAGCGGCGGTCGCTCTTCCATCTGCCCGAGGCCCGGACGCGTTCGCCCGCCACCGCCGCGGGCAGGCGGCCCCGCACCGTGGCGAGCCCGCCGCGGGCGTCCTCGACCTGCATGATGGTGAACCCGTTCTCCTCGTTGTGGAAAACGACGGCGCGGACCATGCCCGCCACCTCGGCGCCTTCGCCGCGCTCGCCGCTCTCGACTTGCTCGCTCATGGATCGGTGCCGGGCCCGCGCCCCGGGAAATACTGCCCCTTTACAAGACGGTGGCAGTGCCGCATATTCGCCCTCCCATGGCAATTCTCTCGATTTTGTTGACGGTGGTGATCATCGTGGTCAGCATCCTGATGGTTCTGATCGTCCTTGTCCAGCGTCCTAAGCAGGAAGGTCTCGGCGCGGCCTTCGGCGGCGGCGCGCTCGACTCGGCACTCGGTGCCCACACCACCGACATCCTCCAAAAATTCACGACCTATCTCGGCGTGGCCTTCTTTGTCTCTGCGATCGGCCTCGCCATGATCAAGACGCGCGAGTTCCGCGCCAGCGCCGCCAGCGACATCCTCGAAGGGATCGAGGCAAGGACGCCCGAACTCCCCGGTTTGCCTCCCGGAATTTCCGGCATCCCCGGCATGGAAGGCATTTCCGTGGAGGTCCCCGCCCCCGCCCCCGCCGAAGCCGAAGAAGGCACGACGGCGGATTCGCCCACTTCGCTGCTGCCCACCCCGGAGATTCCCCTGCCCGATCTTTCGGTCCCGGAAACCTCGCTGCCCGCCCCGGCGGCAGCGGACACCCCCGAAGCTCCGGCTCCGGAATCCCCGGCTCCGGAAGAAGGCGCCGCCGCCCCGTCGCAGCCGGCCCCGGCTCCAGAGAAAGCGGAGGGCCAGTGAGCGTAACCTTCGCTCTAGAAACCGCCTCCCGACCCGACCCGGACGCCCTCCGGGTCTCAACGGCGATGAATTCCAGCGCCGAAACCGCGAAGCCGTGGCCGGAGACGGCCAGTTGGTTGGTTCGCTCGCCCAATCCTCTCGGTGACGCCTGCATGTCCCTGCCGGCGGTGCGGGCCTTGAGACGGGCCTTTCCTGCGGCGCATATCGCCGTGGCGTGCCGCGGGAATCTCGCTCCGCTTTGGCAAGCTTGCGACGCCATCGATGCCGTACTGCCCTTTGCCAAGGGGCTCTCTCCGTGGGCAGTGGGCCGCCTCCTCCGCCAGCACGGGCCCTTCGCGGCGGGGCTGCTCCTGCCGAATTCGGTCCGCTCGGCCTTGGAACTGCGCCTCGGCGGCGTGAAATCCCTCGTCGGCTACGCCGGACACTATCGGCGGCTGCTTCTCCGCCGGGCCGTCGACGAGGTCTCCGCCGATTCTCCCCGGCACCATCTCCACCGCTACCTCGACCTCGTCCGCGCCCTCGGCGCCGATCCGGGTCGGCTCGACGAGATCCTCGCTCTGCCGCCCGCCCCGGCGCCGCCGCCCCGCGAGTCGGGCGAGATCCATCTCGGCCTCTGCCCCGGCGCAGAATACGGCAACGCGAAACGCTATCCGGTGGAACGATACGCCGAAGCCATCGCCCTGCTGCGCCGCGCCCGGCCCGGCTCAGACATCCGGGTCTCCATCTACGGCAGCCCCGCCGAGCGCAGCATCGGCGACGAGCTGGTCTCCCTGCTCGACGAACCTCGTGCCAACCGGGCCGGCGACACCGACATCGCCGGCCTCGTCGCCGAACTGAGGACCTGCCACCTGCTCGCGACCAACGACACCGGCACCATGCACCTGGCCGCCGCCCTCGGAGTGCCCGTCGTCGCCGTTTTCGGATCGACCGATCCCGACCTGACCTCTCCGATCGGGTCCGGGCACGAAATCGTGCAAGAAAAGCCGGATTGCAGCCCCTGCTTCCTGCGCGAGTGCCCCGTCGACTACCGCTGCATGCTCCGCATCGAACCCGCCACGGTCGCCGCAGCCATGTCCGCAGTGCTCGACCGCATCGAAGCCGCCCCAGAATGAAGCGTATCCTGACCCATCCGGGAAGCGCCCACAAGGACGACTTCCTCGCCTGCTGCCTGCTCGTGGCGAAGCACGGTCTGCCCGTGGAACGACGCGAGCCCGCCGCCGCCGATCTCGCCGACCCCGAGGTCTTCGTCGTCGACGTCGGCGGCGAGCACGAGCCTGCCCGGGGCAACTTCGACCACCACCAGTTCCCCGCCGACCACGAGCCGGTCTGCTCGCTCTCCCTCGTGCTGCGGCACCTCGGGCTCTACGAAGACGCCCGCGCCTTCTGCGAATGGCTCGAGGCGGCCGAATGGTTCGACTCGCGCGGCCCCTTCGCCACC
>SLGN01000404.1 GCA_007123695.1 Verrucomicrobiales bacterium | reverse complement strand
GCGGGCGCGGCGGGCTTTGTCGTCGCTGGCGCGGTGGAGGTCGGCGAAGGCCTGGATGCCGTAGGCGTGCGACCACACGTTGTAGATCGCGTCGGCGGTGGCGCGGCGAACTTTGGGGAGATGCTCGACGAGGTAGACCTCGCCCCGTTCCAGCGCCTCGCGGGCCGGGCCCTCGTCGTCCGCGAGGCCCGAGTCGAGCAGGGCCGAGACGGCCATCGCGGTGGTGGCGGTGCGGAAGGCGTCGTGCGCCCCGGGGGCGGGAGCGTAGATGTTCAGCCCCTTGGTCTGGCGGGCCGAGCCCCAGCTGCCGTCGGCGTTCTGGTCTTCGAGGAGAAAGCCGATGCCCCGCTCGATGGCTTGCTCGACGCGGGCGGCGAATTCGCCGGGCGAGTCGGTCTCTTCCGCCGGGGCGGCGGACCCGCCGACCAGCAGCGAGGCGGCGGCGGGGAGGAAATGGCGGAGGCCGGAGTTCATCCTTTCGCCTCCGTTTCCGGCTTGGCCGCCGGCGTTTCGTCGGAGGCGGGCTTTTCGGCGGGCGCGGGTTTGGCTGCGGGGATGCGGACCAGGGCGCCCGGCTTCAGGCCCGAGAGGATCTCGATGCGGTCGCCGTCGCTGCGACCCGTCTTGACGGCGACTTGCTTCCCGTCCGACAGGGTTGCGTGCTGGACCCGACCCTCTTTGGTCAGGGCCGTCTTCGGCAGGAGGATGGCTGCGGGTTCGTCACGCACGAGGATCTCGACCTCGGCGGTCATGCCCGGGAGGAAGGCGGGGGCGTCTTTCGGGACCCTGGGGACGAAGACCGCGTCGAAGGTCTTGTCGTGGTAGGGCACGCGGAGGATGGACTCAAGTCGGCCGGAGTGGACCGCTTCGGGCCGCCATTTCGCCCACGCCTCCCCGCCCTGGCCGGGCTCGAGGTCGCCGAGCTGATCCTCGGTCAGGGAAAGGACGACGCGCGGCTTTGAGGGATCGACAATGGTCATGACGACCTCGCGCATCCCGAGCTTGCCCCCGGGGACGAGCTTCTTGTCGACGACCGGCGCCGTGGTCCATTTGCCGCGCTGGCTCATGCCGTAGTAGACGATGCCGTCGTGGGGGGCGGCGACGCGCAGGGCGTCGAGGTCGGTCCGGTGTTCCTCGAGGGAGCGGCGCAGCTCCTCGGTCTCGCGCCGTTTCGCGAGGGTCTCGAGCCGCTGCTTTTCGAGGCCGTCGCGCATCGACTTCTCGCCGGCGCGCCAGTCGATCTGCCGCAGCTCGAGACCGCGCCGCAAGTTCTCGTGCTCGCGGGGCAGCAGGGTCTGGAGGGTGCGCTCGCTGCTGGAGCGGGCCTGCTCCAGCATCCAGCGGTAGCGGGCCACGGTGTTCTCGGCGCGTCGCAGGATGATCTCTTCGGTCTCTTCGGTGAGGTCGTCCTTTTCATACATCTTGCGGAGCTGGTCGAGCTCCTCCTGGGCGTAGGCGAGGGCCTCTTCGGTTTCCTTGACCTGCTGCTTGGCCGCCTTTTCCCGCATGGGGCGGTCCTTGTCCTCGAAGTGGGCGAGGTCCTGCTCGGCCTGCATCTTCTCGCGCCGGGCTTTGTCCAAGCTCAAGGGCGTGGTCTTCTCGGCCTTTTCGAGGGCGAGTTCGGCGGCGGCGAGCTCGAGCTCCTTGGTGGGGAGTTCCCGCTCGAGATCGGCGATCTTCCGCTTCAGGTCCTTGGTCTCCAGCTCGATGAGCAGGTCTCCGGCCTTCACCTCGGCGCCGTGGGGGGCGACCCGCACCACGGTGAGGTCGGTCCAGCGACGCAGGTCGAACTCGACGGGCGTCTCGCGCGAGGCCTGGACGACGCCCGCCACCTTGACCCGGCTCTGGAAGGGCTCGGGCTCGACGCGCAGCACGCCAGGGTCGGCGTCGGCGGCCGGTTTCGCCTCTTCTTTCTCCGCAGTCGGTGCCTCCGGCGCTTTCTTGGGGGCGGCGGCGGGCTTCGGCTTCGACTGCGGTTTGGGGTCGGCAACTTTTTCCGCCGGGGCGGGCTTTGCGGACTGCTTTTTCGGGGCTTCCGCCGCCGGGGCGGAAAGGGCGCCGGACAGGGCTACCGCGACGAGGAGGACAGGGGGCAGGATGGTGCGACGTAAGGTGCGCATGCTCGTGTTTCGTTGGATGGGAACACCGGAGTTTCGCGGTCCGGCGGGGGAAGATTCTTCGGGTCTCCGAATTATCTTATTTATTGAAATTATAAGATACCGTATTCCGCAGCGTTTGGGAAGGGGAGAGTGACCGCCCCTGAAAATTCGTCGTCGGGATCGTCGCCGGTTTTCGGCGCCCCTTCATCCCAGCCCCGGGACGCTCCAGCCTTCGCGGTAGCTCGTACGGAGGAAGCGGTTCGCCTCGGGCAGGTTGGCGACGGCGAGCGTTTCGGCGTCCCAGTGGATCTCGGCGCCGCAGCGGTAGGCGACGTTGCCGAGCAGCACCGTCTCGGTGAGCGGTCCCGCGTAGGAGAAGGGCGTGGAGGGCTGGCGCGACTCGCGCACCGCATCGATCCACTCGCGGTAGTGGTTGGAGTCGGGCAGGTCGGCCCATTCGTAGTCGGCGAAGCGCTCTTTGGGAAAGAGCTCGGGCATCTCGGGAAAGCCGAGGAAGAGCTTGCCCTTTTCCCCGACGAAAAGGATGCCGTTGAGCGAGCCCTCCCAGTCGTCCGGCGCCTCGAAGAGGGCTCGGTCGGGCTGGCGTCCGGCCTCGTACCAGCGCACTTGCAGGGTCTCGACCGTGAGCTCGGTGCCGGCGAAGGTGTAGTCGATCTCGGCCCAGGCGGGTCCGGATTCGGGATGGGGCGGAGGCCCCTCGGCGCGGACTTTCGTCGGGGCGCCGAGGCGCAGGGCGTCGACGACGGGGTCGAGGATGTGGCAGCCCATGTCGCCGGCCACGCCCGTGCCGAAATCCCACCAGCCGCGCCAGTGGAAGGGGTGGTAGGTCTTGTCGGTCCAGGGCCGCTCGGGGGCGGTGCCGAGCCATTGGTCCCAGTGGACCGTCGCGGGCGGCGCTCCGGTGGAGGAGGGCCGGTCGATGCCCTGCCGCCAGTAGGTGCCGGGCCGGTCGGTCCAGGCGTGGACCTCGCGCACCTTGCCGATCACCTTGTCCTCGCGCAGGGCGTGGACTGCGGTCTTGAGCCGGCGCGAGGCGTGGTGCTGGATGCCCATCTGGGTGACGACGCCCGTCTCGGCGGCGATCTGGGCGAGGACGCGTGCCTCGTGCACGGTGTGGGTGAGGGGCTTCTGCGTGTAGCAGTGCAACCCGAGCCGCATCGCCGTGGCGGTGACGGGGGCATGGGTGTGGTCGGGCGTCGTCACCATGATCCCGTCGAGGCCCTTTTGCTCGAGCAGCTTGCGCCAGTCGGTGTAGGCCTGCGATCCGGGGAACTCGGCCTTGGCCCGGGCGAGGCGGTCCTCGTCGATGTCGCAGACGGCGACGATGTCGTTGCCGGGCGCGAGCTCGAGCATGTCGCTCCAGCCCTTGCCGCCGACGCCGACGCAGGCGAGGGCGAGCCGCCGGTTCGGCGAGGCCGAGGAAAGTATCGCGGGGGAGGCGGCAAGGGCGGCCAGGCCGGCCCCGGTCCGTTCGAGAAAGCGGCGGCGGGTGGTTATCATAGAATTCGGGCTGGATTCTAGACCGGATCGCCGCCGCAGTCGTCCGCATTTGCATCGCCTCTACCCGTATCCGCCCCGCCGCCGAGTTCAGGTCCGCGGAATTGGCTGGACTTGCGTCAAGAGGTCAAGAGCTTCGGGAAACCGGAGACCGCCCTTTCGCGCTCGATTTCTCTGGAAAATTCGGGCGATGCGACGTTGTATTGAGAATGGGGAGCGGGTTTCCGGACGAGTCCGGGAAGCCCTCCGGGTCGGTCTCCCTTAGGAAGCCGATTGACGGAGCGGACATTTTTCCCAGAATAACGCGTCTCCTCCGTTCAGGATATGGGATCCAAACGAAACAAATCAGGCTCGGGCGCTGAAATGCCGGGAGCCCGTCCCTACGGCGGGACCGGCCTTCTCGTCCTCGTTCTAGTCGCATTATGGGCCGGTCCTCTCCCTGCTCCCGACCTCAAGCTTTTGCCTTTTCCGCCGAAGAACTTCTTCAAGAAGGGGGGGGAAGAGCTGCTCGAGACCGGACGGGCCCCGGCCGGTCCGGCCGGGCTCTGCGTTCTGCCGGGTGGTGAATACGTGGTCGCCTGCCACCCGTTTTTCCAGTCGCAGCATCGCGTCGTGATGCTCGACAAAGACAAGCAGTGGGTACCTTTCCCGAACGAGGAGATGAACACGCCGGGCTCGGGCACCCCTCTTTTTCTCGACTCGGTCGTGGCCCTCGCCTGCGATTCCCGGGGCATCGTCTGGATGCTCGACAACGGGCGGCGTTCAGGGGGCGGGGCCACGCTCGTGGCATGGGACACAAAACGCAACCAGCACCACAAGGTCGTTGTCATCGACAGCCTAGCGCTGGTCCCGAACTCCTTTCTCTCGAATCTCGTGCTCGATCCGAGCGGGCCCCACATCTATCTCGCCGACCCCGCCGACGGCCTCTCCTCCGCCCTGATCTTGGTGAACACCGAGACGGGACTCTCGCGGCGCGTGCTCCAGGGCGACCGCTCCGTGCAGAAGGATCCCGAGGTCGACTTGATCGTCGGCGGTGAAGTCGTGACGGTGCGGCGGCCCGATGGCACCCTCGCCAGCCCGCTGACCGGGGTCAGCCCGCTCGCCATCGACCGGCGTGGAGAATGGCTCTACTACGGCCCGCGAAACGGCACGTCGCTCTACAGGATCCGCACCGAACTGCTTCTTCGCACCGACATCACCCCACAAGTCCTCGCCAGCCAGGTTACGGGCGTTTCTCCGAAACCGATCTGCGACAGCATGGCGATCGACTCCCGCGGCCAGATCTATTTCGGCGACATCGGCAACGGCCTCATCGATTACGTTTCGCCTGAAGACAACTACCTGAAGCTGCGCCGGCTCGTCCAGGATCCCCGCATCGCCTGGCCTGGCGGACTCACCATCGGGTCCGACGGACAACTCCACTTCTTCAGCAGCCAGCTGCATCGCAGCCCCTTCTTCAACGGTGGCAAAGACGTTGCCGCTCCACCCTTCTCGATCTTCAAGACCCGTCTGCCTACGACCGGACGCTTCGGCTTCTGAGGTCCGGCACGCCGCGATGGCCACCATTCTCGACACCTTGAAGAAAGGCGCTGAATACCTCGGGCGCCACGGCATCGACGAGGCCAGGCTGAACATGGAGTTGCTCCTCGCCCACGTCCTGCGGATCGACCGGATGCGGCTTTATCTCGATTTCGACCGGCCCCTCGCCGAGACCGAGCTGGCACCCCTGCGCGAACTGACGAAGCGCCGTGGCAGCGGCGAGCCGCTCCAGCATCTCCTAGGCACCGTCGAGTTCTGCGATCTGGAATTCCGCAGCGACGCGCGCGCCCTTGTTCCGCGGCCCGAGACCGAGGAACTCGCCCGGATGCTGCTCGCACGCGATTGGCCCGACGGCGTTCGCATTCTCGATATGGGCTGCGGCTCGGGAGTTCTGGGGCTCTCCCTCGCCCGCCATCTGTCTGACAGTCATCCCCGCACCACCCTCGCCGATATCTCAACCGAGGCCCTGGGACTGGCCCGGGAAAACGCGGACGCCATTCTCGGGCCGGACCCCGCCGGACTGGAATTCCTAGAGAGCGACCTTTTTTCCGCGCTGGCGGGGCGGCGCTACGACCTCGTCGCGGCGAATCTGCCCTACGTGCCCGACAGCGAGGAGACCGCGCTCAGCCGCGAAGTGCGGTGCGACCCCGGCCTCGCCCTCTTCGGAGGTCCCGCCGGCACGGAGGTGATGGAGCGTTTTCTCGCCGCCGTGCCCGGGCATCTTGCGCCCGGCGCTCTCGTCGCGATGGAGTTCGGCATCGGTCAGGGCGAATTCCTCCAGCAGGCCGCCGCCGCCGCCGGACTCGTCGACGTCGAGATCCGGCGCGACCTTTCCGGCAGCGAACGCTTTCTGCTCGCCAGCGCGGAGTAGCGAAATAGCGCTTTGGTTTCCCGCGAAAGCACGCGCGCCGTCCCCGCGCCCGGTTCAGCGGGCGAAGGTCTGCACCAGCCCCGGCTGTTTCGCTTCCGACCGGGTCGCGAGGAGGAGGTCCGCGAGGGCGTCCTCCAGCTCGTGGTGGCGGAAGCGGAAGCCGAGTCCATGGATGCGGCAGGGCAGGCCCCGCCGCCCCCGCAGGGCCAGATCGGGGTCCGTGTCGAGAAACGGCGCCGCCATCCGCACCAACGGAGCCGGGGCCGGCATGCCGACGGGCACCTTGAGGACGCGGCGCAGCGTCTCCATGAATTCGGCGTTCGTCACCGGCTGCAGGCCCGTGGCATTGCAGATGCCGTGGACCGAGGGATTGCGGATCGCCTCGAGGAAGAGACGCGTCATGTCGTCGGCGTGAATCCAGCTGATCCACTGGCGGCCCGAGCCGATCGGCCCGCCCAGGCCCAGCCGCGCGAGGCGCGCCAGGGTCGGCAGCGCGCCGCCCCCGCGACCGAGCACGAAACCGATGCGCAGCACCGCCCAGCGCATTTCAGGACGCAGGGCCCGGCCCAGCGCTTCCTCCCACGCCACGCAGACGTCCGAAGGGAAGCCCTCGGGGACAAAGGCGGACTCGTCGCAGACGCGGTCGCCGGCATCTCCGTAGATCGCCAGGCTGGTCGCCTGCACCCAGACCGCAGGCGGACGGTAGACAAGCCGCAGGGCTTCGCCGAGCGCCTCGCAGGACTCCACGCGCGAGCGGAGGATTTCGTCGTAGTTCCGGCGGGAGCGGCGGCAATCGACCGAGCGACCAGCGAGATTCACCAGGGCCGCAGCGCCGTCCAATTCGGTGGCCCACGATTCTTCGGCGCGGATTCCGTCCCAGAACACCGCCCGACCCAGCCCCTTCCAATCCGAGGGCCGACGCGTCAGAACCACGGCCTCGCCCCCCGACTTTTCCACAGCCTCCGCCAAGGCCCGGCCAAGGAAACCGCTGCCACCGGCGATGACGACGCGTCCGTTATTCGCAAGTTTTGTTTCGGGATCGGAGTTCATTTCACGAGGGCGCCGATGGATTTGGCGATCTTGTCTCCCATGCGGATCGCATTGACTGCCGATTTGGTAGGGAGACGGTTCATCTTGTCGTAGAAGTCGCTGACCAGTTCGAAGAATCCGAGCAGCTCCTCGAGCTGGCCCTTGGCGTAGGCATCTGCAGGTTCTTCGCTGTCTCCTACCTCCCGGGCGCAGGCTCGCAGGCGTGTCAGAGTCGGATCGATCTCGCGGCGCTTGCGCTCGGCCGTGATGATGCGGAAGAGCTCGTAGACGTCCTTGATCGACTCGAAGTGGTCGCGACGATCACCGGGCAGGTGGACGACTTTGACGATGCCCCAGTTCTGCAGCTCCTTGAGACTGTTGCTCACGTTTGATCGAGCCACCCCGAGGCGGTCGCAGATCTCCTCGGCGTTGAGAGGCTGCTCCGAGATGAAGAGAAGCGCATGGATCTGCGCCACCGTTCGGTTGATCCCCCATTTCGTCCCCATCTCTCCCCAATGGAGAATGAAGTGCTGAGCAAAATCGGGAAGTTCTTTCATTTCGAAGATTTCTGTCTTTACGGAAACAAAAAAACAGAACAATTCAAGCAGTTTTCGTAGAAAATTTGCACCACTCCTCCGAGGTCTGCGTGCAAAGGCTCCGAATGCTTGTGCTTTCGAAACGTTCCGAAATCAAATGTTGGATCAGGGAACCCCCTTCCGCAAATCCCGCAGCACCCGCAGACCGCCCCACTCCGCTCCCCGCATCCTC
>SLGN01000403.1 GCA_007123695.1 Verrucomicrobiales bacterium | reverse complement strand
GCCGCCGTCCATCAACGTGAGGTAAGCGATTCCGGGCCGATGATTCACAAGGGCAATGAGTTCGTAGTCGGGTGCGCCTACTCGAACGAAGAGATCTACACGGCGCTCGGTGTTGGAAACGCCGGGGGCATTCGCATACGGTCCGACGCAGACGGATCGGTGCGAAGAGCCGTTCTTTTCACTTCGGTTCCGACCGCCAAGATCGCCGCGGAGAACCCCTACCATGATCGGCTGGAGGGCGATGTCCTCGTCTACACGGCAGAGGGAAGGGCCGGGGACCAAGTGCTTGGCGGGAGAAACCACCGCCTCGTGCAGCAACCCGACGAGAGCTTTCCGATCTACTGCTTTCAACAGTTCGGAAGCCGCCGCGACCGCTCGGTCGGTCCACGTCGATGGCGGTTTCTTGGTCTCGCGCGGTATCTTCGATGTTGGAAGGAACGCCAAACCGATTCCGGGAACGCCCTGAGGTCCGCTTGGGTTTTCGAGCTTCGGTTGCTCTCCGGGGGATCGAGGATCGCACCCGATTTCGACCGCGAGACTTCTACCGCCCTGATCGCGGAGGACCGCGCCGACGACGATTGCGGTTCGCAATCGGGCCCGTCTCGGATTTCTTCGGATGGAACGGTCGAAACGGACGAAATTCGGCTCGACCCTGAAGAAGCCGAGGCGGTGCGGAGACGAATGCTTTGCCTGAGTCCGGAGGGCTTCGAGAGATTGGTGCAGCATGCCTTGATCGGCGCCGGATTCGAAGGCGTCGAAGTCACGAAGCGCAGCCAGGACGGGGGAATCGACGTCAACGCACGCGCCGGAGGGATGATGTGGCCCATCCGCGACCTCCCGGTGCAGATTCAGGCGAAGCGCTGGATTCACACGGTCGGTCGGCGTGAAGTCGCCGAGCTGAGAGGCAGTCTCCAGGCCGAGGCGAGAGGTGCGCTCGTCACGACGAGCCAGTTTTCGCAGGCGGCTTCGAAAGAGGCCTCGGAGCCTGGGAAAAGACGGATCGCCCTGGTCGATGGCTACGAGTTCGCTGCTATCGTGTCCCGGTTCGGCCTTTCCGTAGCGTGACGGCCCGCACCCTACTCCGCGAGCCAGGCGGCGATGCGGCATTTTCCCATGTCGAAGGGGGAAAAATGGACGCGGGCGCGCTGCCCGAGGACGGTCCCGGGGTCGGGCGGCGGCGGCCCCTTGCGCTCCAGGATGGCGAAGGCGCGGTATCCGTTGGCCATCTCGACGCGGTAGAGGCGGCCCGGTTCGCGGACTTCGACGATGCGGCCGACGGCTTCGATGGGGGGGCGTTCCGGCATGGGGCGGGGCGTCCCGGTCTAGCTAGCCGGCCGCGGCGGCGGATTCGAGGGGGAGCCTGCCGTTGCTCGCGACGATGCTCCACTTGTCGGACTGGCCGCCGGTGGAGCGCAGGACGACGGAACCTCCGCCCCGCTCCACCATGAGCTGGCCGGCGGCGATGTCCCACAGGCTGATGGATTCCTCGATGTAGGCGTCGAGCCGGCCGCAGGCGATGTAGGCGAGGGCGAGGGCGGCGCTGCCCATCATCCGCGTCTTGCGCACGCGGTGGGCGATGGCGCGGTAGCGGGCCAGGCCCGCCTCGATGGATTCGCTCGACTTGGAGAAGCCGACGGTGACGACGGCATCCTCGAGCGCGTCGCGGGCGCTGGGGCGGATCGGTTCGCCGTTGCGGGTCGCGGGCCCCTCGAGATCGACGGCGAACATTTCGTCGAGCATGGGGTCGTAGACCGCGCCGACTTGCAGGGCCCCTCCGCGGCGCATCGCGATGGAGACGCAGAAATGGGGGATGCCGTAGAAGAAGTTCACGGTGCCGTCGATGGGATCGACGATCCACTGGGTCTCGCTGCCCTGGTCGCCGGCGAGGCCTTCCTCGCCGTAGATGGCGTGGCCGGGGAAGGCGGCGAGGATGCGGCTCTCGATGAGCTTTTGGCTCTCGACGTCGAGGGCCAGCTTGATGTCGTGCCGGTGAAGGGCGTCGACGGCGAGCTCGCCGCCGAAGTTCGCACGCAGCAGGGCGCCCGCCTCGCGGGCGGCGTCGCAGGCGAGCTGGAGTTCGGGCGACATGGGGAGCGGCGCCGCGCCGTGGCGGCGCGGTTCAGTGCGAGAGGCAGAACTCTTCGAAGCGGTCGAGGCCCTTCTTGATGACGTCGAGGCTGGTGGCGTAGCTGAGGCGCACCGACATGTCGTGCCCGAAGGCGAGCCCGGGGACGGCGGCGACGCGGTAGCGAGAGAGCAGCTTCTCGGTGAGGTTCATCGAGCCGAGGCCCATCTTGGTGGTGTCGACGAGGAAGTAGAAGGCGCCCTCGGGCTCGACCACCTCGATGTTCCGGATCTTCTGGAGCCGGCTCATCATGTACTGGCGGCGCATGTCGTATTCCTCGACCATGTCGTTGACGAAGCTCTGGTCGCCCTGGAGCGCGGCGAGCGCACCGTATTGGGCGAAGGTCGTGGGATTCGAGGTGGTGTGGCTCTGGATGGTGTCGATGACCTCGGCGATCTCGGGCGGGGCGGCGGTGTAGCCGAGCCGCCAGCCGGTCATCGAGTAGACCTTGCTCAGGCCGTTGATGGTGATGGTGAGGTTCTTGGCCTCTTCGCTGACCGAAGCGATGCTGACGTGCTTGCGGCCGTTGTAGACGAGCTTTTCGTAGATCTCGTCGGAGAGGATGATGACGTCTTCGGAGGCGGCGACCTCGGTGATGGCCTCGAGCTCGGCTTTGGTGTAGACCGAGCCGGTCGGGTTGTTGGGGCTGTTGAGGATGAGCATGCGGGTGCGGCCGCTGATGGCTTCCTCGAACTCCTCGGCGGTGAGCTTCCACTGGTTCTCGCGCTTGGTCTCGACGAAGAAGGGCTCGGCCCCGACGAGGCGGACCATCTCGGGGTAGCTCGTCCAGTAGGGGGCGGGGATGACGACTTCGTCGCCGGGATCGCAGCAGGCGAGGATGGCGTTGTAGCAGGAATGCTTGGCCCCGCAGTTCACCGAGATCTGGCTGGGGGAGTATTCGAGGTTGTTCTCGAGCAGCAGCTTCTCGGCGATGGCCTGGCGCAGCTCGGGAATGCCGGTGGCGGCGGTGTATTTGGTGCGCCCGGCCTGGAGGGCCTCGATCGCGGCGTCCTTGATGTGCTGGGGCGTGTCGAAGTCGGGCTCGCCCGCGCCGAAGCTGGCGATGTCCTGGCCCTCGGCCTGCATCTTCTTCGCGGCGGCGGTGATGGCGAGGGTCTGGGACGGGGAAATCTGGGAAAATTTTTCGGCGATCAAACTCATGTGGGCTGGATGGTTGTAGGGGGATTCCGTCCCAGCCCGGCGATCCCGCTCCGATCCGCCGACGGACTGTCGGGGAGGCGGAGCGCGGCGCCGGTGACCGGGCTTTCGAGATACGACTCACCCGCATCGACGGGGATTCTGGTGATGGCTCGACCGCAACTCCGTGAACAATGCGGACGGTCTTTCTACCCGATTTGACACCGGATTCAAGCGAAATGAAGCGCTTCGGGGATTTTGTCCGCCGCGGGGCGGGCCGAGGGCGCTCTTTTCGATCCTTTCCCTTGCGCTTTTGCGGGTTGGATTTCCCTTATCGGGGTGAAGACGCTGACGCTGGGAATCACGCAGTTCGCCGCCTCGGAGGACACCGCCGCGAACCTGGACGCGGCCGAGCGCGTCCTGCGCGCCGCCGCCGCCAAGGGGGCGCAGGTCGTGTGCCTGCAGGAAATGTGCTCGACCCTGTATTTCTGCCGGGCGGAGGATCCGGCGCTTTTCGGCCTCGCCGAGGCGATTCCGGGTCCCGCCACCGAGCGCTTCGCCTCGGTCGCGAGGGAGCTGGGCGTGGTCGTGGTGCTGCCGCTCTTCGAGAGGCGTGCCGCCGGGCTCCACCACAACACCGCCGCAGTCATCGACGCCGACGGCCGCTATCTCGGGAAATACCGGAAGATGCACATTCCCGAGGATCCGGGCTTCCACGAGAAGTTCTACTTTGCGCCCGGCGATCTCGGCTACCGGGTCTGGGAGACGGCCTACGGACGCATCGGGGTGCTGATCTGCTGGGATCAATGGTATCCCGAGGCCGCCCGCCTCGCCGCGATGCAGGGGGCCGAGGTGCTGCTCTACCCGACCGCGATCGGCTGGCTGGAGTCGGAGCGCGAGGCTCTCGGGGCCGCCCAGCACACCGCGTGGGAGACGGTGCAGCGCGGCCACGCCGTGGCCAACGGCTGCTTCGTCGCCGCCTCGAACCGGATCGGGCGCGAGGGCGACACCGTCTCCTGCGGCCAGTCCTTCGTCGCCAATCCCTACGGCGAGGTCGTCGCCCGCGCCCCGGTGGGGGAGGAGACGGCCGAGGCGGTGGTCTGCGATCTCGGGCAGCTCGAGGAGTTCCGCAACATCTGGCCTTTTTTCCGCGATCGCCGCATCGACAGCTACGGCGACATCCTGCGCCGCTGGATCGACGAACCGGCTCCGCCCCGCTGACGCCTGCCCGCTTTTCCGATGAAAACCGCCCGCCCCCTCCGCCTCGCCGCCGCCTTCGCCCTCGCCGTCTGCGTCTCCGCCGCCGCGCCCGGTTCCGGGCAGGACCGGGCCCTGCTCTTCGCCGAAGCCGCCGCCGCCAAGGTCGCGGAAGGCCCCACGGTGCGGGGCGACGATCTGGAGTGGTTCTTCCCCACGCGGGAGGTCCGCCATCTCGCCGCCGGACGTTTCTGGGAGCGGCCCTGGGAGGAGGTGGCCGCCAACGGCGCCGATCCCCTCGCCGGCATCGCCGAATTCCACGGGCTGCTCGCCGAGCGCGGCGTGAAGCTGCTGGTCGTGCCGGTGCCGGCCAAGGCATCGGTCTATCCGGCGGCCTTGGTGGAGGGATTCTCGGCCGGCGAGGTCGCCGCGCTCGCCCCTGTACACGAACGGCTCCGCGAGCTCGGCGTGGACTCGCTCGATCTCGAGCCCGTCTTTCTGGAGCGGGCCGGGGCCTCGCCCGGAACCCTCCTCTACTGCCGCCAGGACGCGCATTTTTCCCCGGCCGCCGCCGCCCTTGCCGCGGCGCTCGTGGCCGAAAAGTGCCCGGTGGAGGCCCCGGCGGAGCTTGGGATGGCCTTCTCGCCGGGTCCCGAAGAAACCCTGACCTTCCTCGGCGACCAGATCGTCGGCAGCGAATGGAGCGGCGTGGTGCCGCCCGAAACGCTGCCGGTGAGCTACGTCCTGTCCGCCAGCGGGGAAAAAGGCGCCGCCCCCGATCCGGCGAGCCCGGTGCTGCTGCTCGGCGACAGCCACACGCTGGTCTTCCACGAGGGGAGCGAGGGCGGCATGCACTGCGCCGGCGCCGGGGTGCTCGACCACCTCGCGCTGCGCTACGGCTTCGCGCCCGACCTCGTCGGGGTGCGGGGCTCGGGCCTGGTCCAGGCCCGCAAGCAGCTTTTCTACCGGGCCTCGGCCGAACCCGGCTACTGGGATTCGAAGCGGCTCGTCGTCTGGCTCTTCAGCGCGCGCGAGTTCACCCAGTCCACCGACCGCCCCGTGCCCATCCCCCTGAGCCGGTAGGCGTGCGGCAAGCGACGCCCGGCATGCGCCGGGGAACAGCGGCTGCGTTTCGTGGAAAGCATCGCCGGCGTGTCACGGACGACGCCTTGGAGACAAGCTAGGATGGGCCTGGCCTCCTCCGGGCCCAAAAAAGTAACCCCAGTGCCGCTTTCGCGGCACTGGGGCCCTCCTCCTTACAAGATCAAGCGGGACTTTGATGGCGATGATGCCTACCCGCCGTCACAAGAGCTTTTTAGTGAAAAAGTTGCGTGACGGCAAGAAAAAATGTCGAAAAGACGATTTTCTTTTTCTTTCTCCGTCCGAATCGCCGCAATTTCTTCGCTTGAAAGTTCTCGTTCGTGCTCTTCGGAAACCGCGTCCGGAGAAATTTCCAGAAATTCCACATCGGCGTTTTTTATAGGAGTCATTTGCCAACGGAATCGGCGGGAGAATGGGCGCTCCGTTTGGGTGATGACCGTCGCGGGGGAATTCGAGCGACTCCCCGCGACTCCCCGCGACTTCGCGTCGCGCGGGGGGGAGCACTTCGCTTGGTCCCGCGTCCGGCCTCGCGGATTTTCGCGGATTGGCATTTCCACAAAAAGGAATTACACTTTCCCACGATGAAAGCGAAGTCCCGCTCCCGCCTCGCCCTACACCTTGCCTGCGTCTTGGTCATCGCTCCGGCGGTCCCGCCGATATTGGCCGACGACGAGGTCACCAGCTTGGGGCGACGTTACGAGCAGGCACTCGACCTCGCAAGGCAGCCCATCCGCACCCTGGAGGCCCGCTATGTAGAAGAGCTCAAGAAGCTGGCCGCCCGCATCCAGCAAAGCGGCGACCTCGATGGGGCGCTCCTCGCCCGCGACGAGATCGAGAATTTCGCCGTGGAGAAGGAGCGCGACTTCGCGGGCCTCCCGGAGCTGGCTCGACTTCGGGAGGTCTACGAGGAGAACCTCGCCCGCTTCGAAGCTGAGGTGCTCGAAAAGCAAGCGGACGTCGCCAGGCAGGCGATGCAGCAGCTGGAGGCCCTGCGGATTTCCCTGACCAAGGCGGGCGAGCTCGAGCAGGCGCAACGCGCCGATGCGCGACTGAAGGCGCTGGCTGAACAGTGGGCGGATCAGCAGCCGAGAGCCGTGATGCCCGACGCCGTCGCCCGCGAAGTCAACGCCAGGGTGCAAGCGCCCCCGAACCGGGCCAAACCGCTCGATTCCAGGGTCCAGTTGGAGGCGGGCGAGCGCTACCAGATCATACCCAACGAGCGCGACCGCTGGTGCTGAGGAGGCTCGAGACGCAACGAGACCTGCGACTTCCGCGGCTACCCCGGCAGCCGGGTGAACTGGATGCGGATGTTTTCGCGCCTCGGCGATGCGCAGCCGATACCGGTCGATCCCGAGCAGGTCCTCACCGCCGACGAGGACGCGACGCTCTACCTCTACGCCGAAGACAACGCCCCCAACGACAACACCGGAAGGATCCGCGTCCAAATCGTCGTCAACCCCAGTGCCACGGAACGCTGATTCCAGACTCTTCGTTGGGGCGATCCAGGAAGTTCTGCGGTTCCCTCGATTTCCTTTCTCCGTCCGAATCGCCGCAGTTTCTTGCGTTTGGCCTCAGCCGGGGCGGCCTTCTTCGGCGAGGGCACGGAGATCCTCGAGCACGCGCAGGTTCGCGAGGGTGTTCTCCGCCGGGTTCCAGTTCGCCGCGCCGGCGACGACGGCGGCGAAGGCATCGGCCTCGACCGCGTAGATGGGTCGCTTTTCCTTCACTCGGAAGGTCTCGGTCGTGCCCTTCGGAGAGACCGCGACGAAGCCCTCGTGCGCCCGCCAGAATCGTGCGATCTCGATGCGTCCCTCCGTCCCGGCGATGTGCGCGGTCTGGTCCGAGACGACCGTCATGCCGCAGGTGAAGGTTGCGAGGGCGCCGCGGGGAAAGCCGAGCAGGCCGGCTGCGTAGTCGTCCACCCCGAACTCGTGGCGGTGGGCGAGGCAGCGGAGCGCGTCGGGCTCTTCGCCGGCGATGGCCCGGGCGAAGTCGATGCAGTAGCAGCCCACGTCCATCAGCGAGCCGCCTCCGGGCCCGGCCTGGTAGCGGGCGTCGTCGGGCGAGGCTTCGCGGGCGAAGGTGAAGTTCGCCCGCAGCAGCCTCGGCTCGCCGATGGCCCCGCTCGCGACGGTGTCGAAGAGCAGCTTGGTCTGGGGATGGGCGCGGTACATGAAGGCTTCCATCAGAAGACGTCCCCGCTGCGCCGCGCGCCGGAACATCTCCCTCGCCTCGGCCACGTCGAGGGCCATCGGCTTTTCGCAGAGGACGTGCT
>SLGN01000567.1 GCA_007123695.1 Verrucomicrobiales bacterium | reverse complement strand
GGGGGGGGGTGCGGGGCAGGGGGGCTTTAATGGTTTCGAAGAGACGGGGGTTCGGGAAATCGGCGGGGCGAGGGTGCGGAGATGGCGTTCGACCTCGGTGCGGCTGGGGATCGGATCCTGCGCGCCCGCTCCAAGGGTGGTGAGCGCTCCGGCGCAGTTCGCGGCCCGCAGGGCGGTCTCCAGATCCTGGCCTTCGGCAAGGCGGGCGGCGAGGCAGCCGGCGAAGGCGTCGCCCGCCCCGACCGTGTCCACCGGCAGCACCGGCAGCACCGGCACGGAGAGAAAGGAATTGCTTTCGCGGGAAAAGACCAGCGTCTCCTCGTCGCCGCGCGTCACCACGAGCGTTCCGGCGCGCAGCTCGTGGAGACGGCCCCGGACGTCGCCACGCCGCGCCGCCGAGGCTTCGAAGCCGAGCAGTTGCAGGGCCTCGGATTCGTTGGCGACGATGTAGTCGGCCCGGATCTCCTCCCATGGGAAAGCGGGGTCGAAAGGGGAGGGGTTCACCAGCACGAGGGCGTCGGAGCGGTTGGCGATGCGGGCCGCCTCGACCAGGGCGGGTGCGGGGATCTCGAACTGCCCCAGCACGGCGCGGCAGCGGGCCAGCCGCGAGGCGTTTTCCGAGATCTCGGCCGAACCCATCTCGCCGTTTGCCCCGTGCGCGACGACGATGGTGTTGGCCCCGGCGGAATCGACGGTGATGAAGGCCGCCCCCGTCTCCCCGGGGACGAAGCGCACCCCGGCCACGTCGATGCCCTCGGCCTCGAGGGCGTCGCGGTAGGCTTCGCCCGCGTCGTCGAGCCCGACGGCGCCGAAGAGGGCCGCCTCGCAGCCTTGGCGCGCCACCGAGATGGCCTGGTTCGCCCCCTTGCCACCGTAGAAGAGGGCGAAGCGCGACGCCGCGACCGTCTCGCCGGGGCGGGGCAGGGATTCGACCTGCGTCACGAAGTCGAGGTTGAGCGAGCCGACCACGCCGACGCGGGCTTTCTTCTTCGTTCGAGTGCGGGGGGATTTTGCGCCCATGCTTGCTAGCTTTGCGCGACAACACTAACCAAAGCTCAGCTCTTGGGAAGGGAGAGTTTGCGCCCCGCCGCATCGACCCGCACCAGGGTAACCTCGGTCGAGAAGATTTCCTCGTCGCCCTTCCTCACCCCGACCGCGTAGGAGACCGAGGAATCGCCGACGCGGCGGCGGCAGGCCTCGATGGCGAGGACCGCGCCCTCGCGGACGCTCTTTTTGAATGCGACCTCCTTCATGCCCACCGTCACGAGCTGGCAGCCGGGGTAGTCGCGGCTCGCCGCCATCCACGCCGTCTCGTCGACCCAGGCGAGGAGATAGCCGCCGAAGAGGAAGCCGTAGTGGTTCATGTGGCCGGGCAGGACGAGCCGATGGTTCTCCATGGCCGGAATCTCGGCGCGGCCCCGCCGCAGCGCCAGCGAATTCGGCGGAAGCGGCCCTTTCCCTGCACTTGGTTTGCATGTAGGTTGCGGGGCGTGCGTCCCACTCCCGTCCAGTTTCCGTCCCCGCCTCCTCCGAGCATGACCGCCCCCTACCGCCTCCTCCGCCTTTTTCTCGCCGCAGCCCTGCTCTGCCTGCCCGCCGCCGGTCTCCGCGCGCAGGAGGACGCCTCGGAAGCCGCTCCCGACACCGAGCCGACCAGCTTCGCCGACAAATCGATCGAGGAAATGACCGCCGACGAGGTGCTGCGCCTCGTCCGCTACAGTTACACGCTCTACAACCGCGACTTCACCGGCGCCCTCCGCCTGGGGCTGGCCAAGCGCATCCCCTTCCTCCTCAGCCTGAAGCCCGAGGCGATCCGCTTCGTCTTCAACGACCCGGCGCAGGTGATCATGGTCGATACGCGCAACGAGCGCTTCGCCCTGCTTGAAGGCGTCGGCGGCGGCGAGATCAAGCCCGTGCCGCCCTCGCGCTACGGGGAGACCATCCGCGGCACCGACGTGACCTACGACGACCTCTCGATGCGCTTCCTCTACTGGCCCGACGCCCGCATCGTCTCGCAGGAAAAGCTGAAGGGCCGCGACACCATCCGGGTGCGCATCCGCAATCCCGACGGCGCCGGCGCCTATGCTTCCGTCGAGGTCTGGATCGACAAAATCAGCGGAGGCATGCTCAAGATGATCGGCAACGATGCCTCCGGACGGGCCGTGCGGCGCTTCGAGGTCCTGCACGGCAAGAAGTTCGGCGACGTCTGGATGGTCGACGAGATGCGCATCGAGACGCTCACCGGCGCCGCTGGCGGTGCGGTGAAGTCCGCGACGCGCCTCCAGATCCAGGGGGTGCAGGAGTAGGGGGGCGGGCGCCTCACGCCTCCGCCCGCATCGCCGCGAGTTCCTTGGCCTTGCGTTGGATCTCCTCCGGCGAGGGCAGCGAGGCAAGGTCGAGTTCGGCGAGGACCTCGGCCGGGATCAGGCCCGATTTCTGGAGCTGCGTGAGGCACCGCTTCCGCTCGTTGAGCGCCTTGTCCGGGCTGCGCTCCTTGGAGAAACGCGACTTCGCCTTTTCGCTGCGGTTGCGCAGGCTGGAGTAGATGTCGCCGCCGAGGAGGCTGGAGATGTCGATCTTCATGCTCTCGCGGGCGACGTCCTCCTGCCGCACCGCCTCGCCGTTGATCGGGCCGGCGGAATACTTCGGGAACATGATCGCCACCTCCGGGCAGACGCGCGAGCAGGCGGGGCAGTTCGTCTTGCAGTTGTCGTTGTTGCGAACCTCGATGCGCTTTTCCTCGTCGATGCCGTAGACGTCGAAGAGGCAGAAGCTGAGGCACTGCAGGCAGTTGGTGCAGCGGTCGTAGTCGATCACGGGGAACCACGGCTTCCACGCGCCCTGGCCGCCCGGTTCGTTGAGTCCGGCGCCGAGTTCGGCGCGCGCCTCGGCCACGAGGGCGACGATCCCCGGCGCATCGAGGCCCGCGACGTCGCGCGTGGCGACGCTGCGTCCGCCCGCTCCGTCGATGATCTCGGGCGGAGCGCCTTCGAAGCGGCCCAGCACCACGAAGGGTATGCCCTCGGCGGTTCGGGGCGCGGCAGCGGAGTCGGTGCGGGCGGTGATCCTCAGCACCGAATACCCTTGGTCGAGCAGCGTCCCGGCCACGCCGATACGGCACTCGCGTTCCCAGGGCTCGGCTCCGAGACCTTCGTAGAGGACGACTTGCACCGGATGGATTTCGTTCTTCATGGTTCCGAGGGGTTCGGCTCTTTTCCCGAGCCGAGCAGAGAGGCGACCACTTCCGCCGCAGGCGTGTCCCGCATGTTGAGCACCTCGACCCGGTCGTCGTCCGGGAAAGGGGCCCCGGCCTGGTGGAAAAGCCATTTCACCGCCCGAGGGTAGCAGGCCGCGATGCGGACGGGAACCTCACCCGCGATCGCCTCGGCGAGGCGCGGGTCGCGGCGGGCCGACATTTCGCAGAGATCGGCGAAGCTTTCGAAAGGAGTCTCCGCAGCGCAGAGGCCCGCGAGCACTTCATCTTTCGTCGTCGCCGGCACGACCTGGGCGAAGGCGCAGCGGCAGTAGAGGATCTTGGCAGCAGGGGTGTCGTTCACGGTGGACGGTGGACGGAGGGCGGTGGACGTTAAGATTGACCGTGATGGGCGAGGGTTCAATGCCGTTTTCTGGCGCTTTTGGGCCGCTGCGCGGCCGATGGGTGAAAAGGGAGTCCAGCGCTTCAGCACTTCAGCGCGTTGCGGAGCCCCGGCGTGGGTCGCGGAGTCTCCGCCGACGATCAGGGCTGTGGCTCGCGGGACTTCGGAGAGGGCCAATTTTCCACTTGCCCCGAACCCACCCGAAGCGACCCTTTGGGCTCAGCGGGCCTGTAGCTCAGCGGTTAGAGCAGGGGACTCATAATCCCTTGGTCGTGGGTTCGAACCCCACCGGGCCCACCTGGCAATCAACGGTTTATGGATATGGTGAAAGCGCGGAGTTGATTTCCTAGGGCAATTTCCGGGCAAGTTCCGAGCCCGCTTCGCTTGTGAATCTGCGGGAGCGAGCGCTTGAGCTTTGCCGCCCTCTGCCGATCGCAAGACCACCTTCCTGCCCATCTCGTTGGTTCGCTGTCCTTCGGCGATCCTGCTGGAATGACAAAGCTCCGAACCCACAGGGGAGGGGTTCCGGATCCAATTCGCCTCTCTTTTGAAACATTGGGGCAGAATGGCGGAACGGCGGAACGTTCACCCGAAGGCGGAGTTCATCGGGGGATTTCCGCCAGCTCCATCCGCCGCAACGGCGTCGCGAGGGCGGGGGCGAATTCCATGCGGGCGAGCACGTCCTCATCCAAATCGATCCCCGGAGCCAGCTCGACGAGGCGCAGGCCTCCGTCGGCGAGTTCGAAGACGGCCCGCTCGGTGACGTAGAGTACCTGCTGTCCGCGCGCGAGGGCGCTGGGGCCGTGGAAGCAGACCTCCTGGAGGCGACGAACGAACTTGGGGTGCTCGCCCTCGCCTTCGATGCGCAGGCGCCCCTCCTCGACCGCGACCCGCAGGCCGCCCGCCCGGAAGGTGCCGCAGAACACGAGCCGTCGCGCGCTCTGGGCGATGTTCATGAAGCCGCCGACCCCGGCGAAGCGGTCGCCGAAGCGGGTGACGTTGACGCTGCCCTCGGCATCGATCTCGACGGCTCCAAGCACGGCGAGGTCGAGCCCGCCGCCGTCGTAGTAGTCGAACTGGGCGGGCTGGTCGATGATGGCTTCGGGGAAATGGCTGCACCCGAAGCTGAGCCCCGAGGCCGGCACTCCGCCGAGTGGGCCGCTCTCGACCGTCAGGGTGAACTCGCCGAGCCGCCCCGTCTCCGCCGCCACCGCCGCGACGGTCTCCGGCAGGCCGATGCCCAGATTGACGACGTCGCCCCGGCGCACCTCGAGCAGGGCGCGCGCGCCGATGATCTTGCGCTCGGAGAAGCCGAGGCGCGGCACGGCGGCGAGGTCGTCGCCGCTCTCGACGTAGGCGGGGTTGAAGCCCTCGCCGAATGTCTGGTCGTGCCCGTCGCCGCCCGAGACGACGAGGTGGTCGACGAGCAGGCCCGGCACCCGCACCGCCTTGGGATCGGGGATGCGATCGACGATCTGCTCCACCTGGGCGATGACGATCCCGCCGTGATTCTTCGCCGCTTGGGCGATGGGGAGAACCTCGCCCACGATCCCCTCGCGCTCCATCGAGAGGTTGCCGCGGCGGTCGGCGGCGGTCGCGCGGATCAGGCCGACGTTCACGGGAAAGGACTTGTAGCGCAGCCAATCCTGCCCGTCGATCTCGACCCGCTCGACGAGGGCCTCGGTGGTGCGGGCGTTGAGCCTGCCGCCGCCGAGGCGGGGATCGACGAAGGTGCGGAGACCAACTTGCGTGAAGACGCCGGGGCGTTTCGCCGCGATCTCGCGCAGCAGGACGCAGAGGACGCCTTGGGGGAAATTGTAGGCCTCGATCTCGTTGGCGAGGGCGAGGGCTCCAAGCCGGGGGGCGAGATTCCAATGCCCGCCGACGACGCGGCGCACGAGGCCCCGGTGGGCGAGGTGGTTCAGTCCGCGCCCGCCCCGGTCCCCCTGTCCGGCGCAGTAGAAGAGGGTCAGATCCTGCGGCGAACCCTCTTTCAAGAAGCGCCGCTCCAGCGCGGCGGTGAGCAGCTCGGGATGCCCCGCCCCCACGAAGCCGCCCACCGCCACGGTCGCTCCGCTAGGAATTGCGGCGACGGCGTCTTCGGCGGTGGAAATCCGGGCCTCGGCTCGCATCTCTTTGGTCTCGGGGGCAAAAGGAAGGGCGTCCGGCAGTCGCGGGGAGGGGGGGCGTGGAGCGGTGCCGTCCGCTGGGTTCGAGGATGGCACCCCTCGCGGGCCACGGCAACCCTCGACGAAGGCCGGATATCCGTTCTCGAGCGCGACCGCGTCGATGGATGGCAGGCCGATTTCGGCGGCCCGATGAACCGGAAATCGACGTCGCGAAAGCGCATCTTGGCTTGTGGTTACGCGATCGCGTATTCGGAAGGATGAACGTAGCGCAGGTTCCGCTCGTCAGTGAAGAAAAGGGATCTGCCGCTGTCCCGCGCCGCCACCAATCCATCCGATGAAGCCCGTATTCGCCTTTCTGATCTTTTCGGGCCTTCTTCAGTTGTGCCCGCAGTCTTCCTCCGCGCAGATGCGGCGGCCCGGCGTGGTGACGGTCGAGCGCGAGAACCGGACCGAGAGCCGTCTTGTCCGGGAGGAGGACGCCATCTACCTTGAGGGAATGGTCGATGGCGAAGTCGCGATCCGGATCACCGCCAACGCCCCGGTCTATGCGAATCTGAAGGGTGATCGATGGCTCGGCAATCTCGTCCCGAACCAAGACGCGGTGCTGCTCGCAGTTTCGGAAAGGGCCTTCCGGGTCCGGGCGCGGGCCAAGCAGGGCCAGGTGGCCGGCTGGGTGAGCAAAGCGGCGGTCGGCGGCCTGCCGGAAGATTTCGAGGAAAAGCTCAGGAAGTACCACGAGCGCCATCTTGTGGTTTCCGAACTCATCCGGAACAAGCAGGTCGCCCTCGGCATGACGTCCGGCGAAGTCGTCGCGGCCCTCGGTCCGCCGGACAAGCGCCATTCCGTGGTGACTGGGGAAGGACGTTACGACACCCTGGAATTCATCTCCTACCGGCGGGTGCCGCAGACCACCACCGCTCTCGATGCCTTTGGCCAGGCCTTCATCACGACCCGATACGTCGAGGTCGAGGCGGGGCGAGTCACGGTGGAGTTCTCGGAGGACCTCGCCGTCTCTCTGTCGGAATCCGAAGGGCTCAACTTCGCCAACGCACGCCTCGACGTTACCGTGCCGCCTTTCGTCTTCCTTTTTTGACGTCGGGACAGGAAAGGGCCGGGAAATTGTCCGGCAACTTCTTGTCTGGATCGGCGCCTTCCCCGAAGGCGACTTTCCGGCTGCGGGCGGAAAATGGGGAAATCCGGGAAAATCGCTTCCGGGAATCGTAACGCTTTTGACAAGTGGGCGCGTCCGCGCTCTCCTAAACGCCGGGGCCGGAACGCCCCGAATCACCTCGAAACAACCAATCTTCCGACAATCCATCATGGCACACGAACTCCCCGCACTCCCCTATGCCCACGACGCCCTCGAGCCGCACATCGACGGGCGCACCATGGAGATCCATCATGGGAAGCACCACGCCACCTATATCGCGAACCTGAACAAGGCCCTCGAAGGCCACGCCGAGCTCGAGGCGAAGTCCGTCGACGAACTCATCGCCGACCTCGACGCCGTGCCCGAGGCAATCCGGGGCGCGGTCCGCAACAACGGCGGCGGCCACGCCAACCACGCTCTTTTCTGGTCGATCCTCGCTCCCGGTGCGGGCGGCGCCCCGCAGGGCGAACTCGCCGCCGCCATCGACGCGGCCTTCGGCTCCTTCGACGAGTTCAAGGCAGCCTTCAAGAACGCCTCCCTGACCCGTTTCGGCTCGGGCTGGGCCTGGCTCGTCGTCAAGTCCGACGGCGGTCTCGCCATCACCAGCACGCCAAACCAGGACAGCCCCACCATGGGCGCCGCCCCCGGCTGCGACGGCAGCACACCCATTCTCGGGCTCGACGTCTGGGAGCACGCCTACTACCTGAACTACCAGAACCGCCGGCCCGACTACGTCGATGCCTTCTGGAACGTGGTGAACTGGGATGCCGTGGGCGCCCGTTTCGCCGCCGCCAAGTAGCCCGGTTCCCGCGGTTGTGCGGGTCCCTGAGCAGCGGCTCCGCTCCGAAAATGGCGGGCCGGATCTTTCTCCCGGACCGCAATTTTTCGTCCTGTCGTGCCCGGCCGGGAGCTCGCCGATTTGATCGGGAAGGGTGAAATTTCAAGAAAGAGGAAGCATTTTCGAAAGCTG
>SLGN01000559.1 GCA_007123695.1 Verrucomicrobiales bacterium | reverse complement strand
TTCGACGCGGGCGACTTTTTGGCCTTCGCGGAGGCTGCGGAAACGGGCGCCGCCGGAAAATGAGCGCGCCCCTCTTCAGCATCGTGACCGTCGCGTTGAACGCGGGCGATGCGCTCCGCGCCAGCGCCGCCAGCGTCGATGCGCAGAGCTGCCCCGACTACGAGCATCTCGTGAAGGACGGCGGCTCGACCGACGGATCGGTGGAATCGCTGCCTCCCTCGGAACGGCGGCGCATCGTCGCCGCGCCCGACTCGGGCATCTACGAGGCGATGAACGAGGCCGCCGGTCTCGCTTCGGGCCGCTACCTGAACTTTCTCAACGCCGGAGACCGTTTTCCCGGACCCGACACGCTCGCAAGGGTGCGCGAGGCGCTCTCCGCCGTCGACTTCCCCGACCTCCTCTACGGCGACGCCCTCGACGAGCGCTCCGGGAAACGGCGCCGGTCGGCGGCGCGGCTCGACCGGCGTGCCCTGTTTCTCGACGGGATCTGCCACCAGGCCCAGTGGATCCGGCGCGAGGTCTTTCTCGAAATGGGCGGGCTGGACGCGTCCTTTCGCTTCCGGGCCGATCAGGAGCTGCTGCTGCGCCTCGTCGAGGAAGCGCGCGCCACGCGGCACCTGCCCGAGGTTCTCGCCCTCTACGACGGCAAGGGCTTCTCCGCGAAGCCGGAGAACCGGCGCCATCTCGACGCCGAATGGAAGCGGCTCCGCAGGAGCCGCTTTTCTTTTTCCGAGAGACTCCGCTGGGGCTGCCTCGCCGCCCTGCGCGGGAGGTGGTGGAAGCGCGTTGCGCTGGATCTCGCCACGCGACATGCGCCCTCCCTGCTGAAGCGCCGGACCGAGCGCGCCAACCGGAAGCTGCGATGACACCGGAACGCTGCATTGTCCTCTCGAGCGCCTTCCCCGACGGCTTCACCGGCACGGGCTACGCCGCCGCATCCATCCTGCCGGTGCTGTGCGAGCGGTTCGCCGAGGTCGAATACGTTGCCATTTCGGCCTATTCGACATCGATTCCGTCGGGCAGCGGCCGCAATCTGGTTTTTCACCACATCCATGCCGATACGGCCCCGAAGTGGGAGCGTTTCGCCAAGTCGGTCTTCTCGAAGCATCCCGCTACGGTGCAGCGCTACATCCGCCCCGGCCTGCGGGAATTGCTCGGCCGTCTTACGAAAGAGCCGACCGCGCTCGTCGTCCTCGACGCGCCCCTCTACTGGTCGCTGCTCGCCGATCCGGCGCTGCGGGGGCGGTTTGCCCGCGTCGTGCTCTGGTGCCAGAACGTCAACGCCGAGATGTTCGCGGGCCTGCTCGGGGGGATGAATCCGATCCTTCGGGCTTTCTGGAGGCTTGAGATCGCGCGGCTGGAGCGCTACGAAGGGGCCGCCCTGCGCGATGCCGACGCGGTCTGGGCGATCACGCCCGACGACGAGCGCGGCTTTCGCGAGCGCTTCGGGGCCGCCTGCGACGGCGTCGTCGGGATCCGGGTCGGCGGGGAGCGGTTCGCCCGTCCTCTCCAGGGCGATCCCTTCACCCTGCTGTATTTGGGCTCCTTCGACATCCGCAAGCGGCAGGGGATCGGGAAGTTCGTGCGCGGGGTCTTTCCGGAGCTGCGGAGACGCTTCCCCTCGGTCCGCCTCCTCCTCGGGGGCAAGGGCAGCGAGGCCTTCGACGCGCCCGCCGAGGGGATCTCGGGGCTCGGCTTCGTCGCGGACGAGGCGGCCTTTTTGCGGCAGGGGCTGGTCGTGGTCAACCCGCAGGAGGCCGGGTCGGGGATCAAGCTGAAGTCGCTCCACGCCCTCGCCGACGGCAAGGCCCTGCTGACGACGCCGGTCGGGGCCCAGGGCATCCCCGGGCGGGCCGGGTCCGACTACCTGCTCGCCCCGCGCGTCGAGGAGATGGGGGATGTCCTTGCCCCCTACCTGGAGGCGCCGGAACGGCTCGTCGAACTGGCTGCGGCCGGTCGGGCGGCGGCGGTCTCGGCCTGTTCGGAAACGGCCTACGACGAGCACTTTTGCCGTGTGCTGGAGCAGGCCCTCGCCGGAACGGGGGACGGAACGGAGGAGTCGGGTCGGGGGCAGGGGAGGGCGGCGCCATGTTGATCTCGGAAAGCAAGCGCTTCGTCTTCATCCACATCCCGAAGACGGCCGGCACGAGCGTGATGGAGGTCTTCCTGCCCCATTGCCGCCTGCGCGACCGCGCTTTCTACGGGTGGGTTCCGACGCGGAAGCTCATCCGCCTGGCCATCGACCGCTGCGGCTGGAATGCGGGCCGCACCGCCGTGACCGGCTTCCACAAGCACAGTCGCGCCTGCGAGGTCCGCGACGGTCTCGGGGCGGAGCGCTACGGGCGCTACTTCGCCTTCGCCTTCGTGCGGGATCCCTTCGACGAGGTAGCCAGTCTCTATCATTTCATCCGCCAGTCGGCGGCGCATCCGCGGCACAGTGTTGTCTCGGGGATGAGCTTCTCCGATTTCGTCGCCCGCCACGTGGCCTCGCGGCCGCGGCGTCAGGTCGACTACCTGCAGGATCCCGAGGACGGAACCTGGCTCGTCGACTACGTGGGCCGCTTCGAGACGCTCGCCGAGGATGTCGCCAGGATCGCGGAGCATCTCGGGGTCCCTTTCGGCGGGACGCTCGGACGCCGCAACTCCGGCCGCCTGCGCGAGCGGGATGACTGCGGCTACGACGAGGACTCGCGCCGTCTTGTCGCGGACTGGTATGCCGCCGATTTCGCCGCCTTCGGCTACGGCGAGGGCGCCGAGCCCGACGACGCGTTGCGCTGGACGGGTCGGCGGCAGCGGGCTTGAAAAGCCGACGCCATGCCCGATGTTCGCACCCCGGGGGTGAAGCGTACCGCTCCCGCCAGAGGATGCGGATTCTATTGACCGGAGCGAGCGGATTCGTCGGCGCCCATCTCGGAAGGCAGCTTTCCGAGTCGGGCCATTCCGTCGTGGCCGCGTCGCGGCGGCCCGCACCCCACCCATCTGCGGGCGGAGCTTTGGCCTGGTCGGTCGTCGGCAGCGCGGGAGAAGGGCTGGCGGAGGCGCTGGAGGGCGTCGAGGCGGTGGTCCACTCGGCCGGGGCCACCCCGGCGAACGCGGGACGCGGGGACTCCGCCGCCGAGGCCTACCGCAGCAGTGTCGTCTTTTCCCGCCGCCTCGCCGAGACGGTGTCCGTCGCCGGAGTGCGGGCGGTCGTCCATCTCAGCAGCGTCGCGGTCCTCGGCCGGCCCGAAGCGCTTGGCGGGGCGATCCTCGACGATTCGCGAAAGCCCGACCCCGGCACGGACTACGGCCGGTCGAAGCGGGACTGCGAGCAGGCTCTCGATGCCGCCGCCGCTCCGGACCGCCCGGTCGTCCACCTGCGGCCTCCCCTGATTTTTGGTCCGGGAGCCAAAGGGGCGTGGGGCAGCCTCGTCTCCCTCGCGCGATCGCCCCTGCCGCTGCCCTTCGGCTCGGTTGCGAACCGGCGCTCCTTCCTAGGCATCGGAAATCTCGCCTCGCTGGTGGAGGCCGTCCTCGCCAAGGCGGGGCAGGGCGGGCTGTCGGGCGCCTACCTCGCCGCCGACCGCGAAACCGTCTCCCTACGCGAGGTCTGCACAGCCCTGCGGGGCGCCCTCGGGCGCGGGGCCGGGCTCCTTCCTTTTCCCCCCGCCCTCCTTGCGGCCGCGCTGCGCGCGGCGGGGCGCGCCGAGACCGCAGCCGGACTCCTCGGCGACCTCGTCGTCGACGCCTCCCCGGCACGCGAGGCCTTCGCCTGGGACCCCGACGAACCCACCCTCGCGGCGATGGCCCGGTCCGTCTCCGTTCCCACCCCTTCCCGATGCGCCTGATCGAACGTCTTTTCGCCGGGCTGATGCTCGTCCTCGCCGGCCCGCTCCTCCTCGTCCTCGCCGCGGCGGTGCGCCTCGGCTCGGAAGGGCCGGCCCTCTTCCGCCAGGAGCGCGTCGGCAAGGGCCGGCGCCCTTTCCTCTGCCTGAAGCTGCGCACCATGCGCCAGGGCACGCGCCAGGCCGGCACCCACGAAATCGGGGCCGACGCGGTGACGCCGCTGGGGCGCTTTCTGCGAAAGGCGAAGCTCGACGAGCTGCCCCAGCTCCTCAACGTGCTGCGCGGCGAGATGGCCTTCGTCGGTCCGCGCCCCTGCCTGCCCTCGCAGGAGGAGCTCGTGCGCGAGCGCGAGGCCCGCGGCGTCTTCGCCCTGCTCCCCGGCATCACCGGCCTTGGCCAGGTGCGCGGCATCGACATGTCCGATCCCGTCCGCCTCGCCGAGTGCGATGCCGAATACCTCCGCCGCCGCTCCCTCGCCCTCGACGTGGCGATCCTCTGGCGCACCGCCTTCGGCGGCGGCTTCGGAGACCGCGTCAACCGGGAAACCCCAATCGCCCCCGAGCCGAAGTGAACCCCGCCATCCAGCCCGCGCCCTCCCGCGCCCTCGCCCGACTCTGGGAGTCGACCCTCTTCCGGCGCAGCCTCGCGACCGTCTTCCATCTCGCCGGGATCGCCTTGGCGCATTTCGCGGCCTATCTCCTGCGCTTCGAGTTCGAGATCCCCGAGCGCCAGCTCGTCAATTTCGAGGCGCGCGTCGCCATCCTCTTCGGCTGCTACCTCGTCTGCATCTTCGCCTTCGGGCTGCACCGGGGCATGTGGCGCTTCTTCACCCTGCGCGACGCCGTCGTCACCGCCGTCGCCTTCGGTGTCGGCACCCTGCTCGCCGCCGCCTTCATCTACGCGGTCAACGGCTATTCCTTCGACGGCGTCTCCCGCGCGGTCCTCGTGGTGACCTACTTGCTCCTCGTCGCGTGGGAGCTGGGAGGGCGGGGCCTCGCCCGGCTGCTGCGGGAAAACACCCTGCGTTCCGGGGGCGAGGGCCGCATCCTCGTCCTGGGTCGTCCCGAGGAGGCCGACGTCCTCCTCCGCAGCCTCCAGCCCCACGGCACCAGCTCCGGACGCGTCGTCGGGATCGTTTCCGACGACCCGCGGCACAAGGGAGCGAAGCTGCGCGGGGTGCGCGTCCATTCCTCCGCCGACTCCATCCCCGAACTGGTTCGGAGTCTCTCGGCCACCACGATCCTCTTTCTTCCCCCGTTCACCGGACCGCTGCGCATCCGCGGGGTCGTCGACGCCCTCGCCGAGAGCAAGCTCAAGTGCGACTACCGGGTCGTGCCCTCCCTCGAGGAGATCGCCTCGGGCCTCGTCGATGTCAGTGCGATCCGCACCGTGGCGATCGAGGATCTTCTGCCCCGCTTGCCCTACGAGGCGGCCACCGACCGGCTCGAGGGCATGATCGCGGGCCGCCGCATCCTCGTGACCGGGGCCGGCGGCAGCATCGGCTCGGAAATCTGCCGCCAGGTCCTGAAGCACCGCCCCGCCGCCCTTGTCCTCTACGAGCTGAGCGAGTTCCACCTCTTCGAGATCGAGCGGGAGCTGGCCCCGGTGGCCGACAAGGCGGGCGTGGCGCTGGTCGCCGTGGCCGGGGACGTGAAGCGCGGCGAGCAGTTGCGCTCCGTGATCCGCGGGGCCGGGGGCATCGACGTGCTCTACCACGCGGCCGCCTACAAGCACGTCGATCTGATGGAGCGCAACGCCGCCGCCTGCTTCCAGAACAATGTCGTCGGCACCCACGTCGCGGCGAAGGTCGCCGAGGAGGAGGGCGTGGGGGACTTCGTCCTCGTCTCGACCGACAAGGCGGTGCGGCCCACCAGCCTGATGGGGGCGAGCAAGCGGCTCGCCGAGCGGGTCGTGGTCGAGCGGCCCGTCCGCGCCGAGGGCTGCCGCACCCGCTTCAAGGCGGTGCGCTTCGGCAACGTGCTCGGCAGCAACGGCAGCGTCATCCCGATCTTCCGCGAGCAGATCGCGCGGGGCGGGCCCGTCACGGTGACGAGCCCGAAGGTGACGCGCTTCTTCATGACCATCCCCGAGGCCGTCGAACTAGTCCTCACCGCCGGGGCGATCGAGGAAGACCGCCGCATCTTCGTACTGGAGATGGGCGAGCCGGTCCGCATCGACGACATGGCCCGGCGCATGATCGAGCTTTCCGGCTTCGTCCCCGACGTGGAGATCCCCGTGGTCTACACCGGACTGAAGAAGGGCGAGAAGGAATACGAGGAGCTCCTCACCGATGACGAGGACGTCGTCCGCACCGACCTCGACCGGATCTGGGTGGTGCGCAAGAGCGGTCTCGAGGAGGTCGAGGCGGTCGATCTGGGGCGGCTCCTCGAGCTCGTCGACGAGGGCGACGAGGCCGGGCTGCGAGCCTACGCCCACTCCCTCATCGGCGGGTCGCGGCTCCTGCCGCCGTCCGACGGGGCCGGAGGCGCCGAGCCCGCCACCGACGCCGAGCCCGCCGAAGCGCCATGATCGGACGCTACACCGCTCTGATGCAGAGAATGCCGCGGCCCCTCGGTCTCGCCGTGAAGCGCTCCATGGTCCTGCCCCGCTACTGGGCGCAGCTCGCCGCCGCGAGAAGGGGATATCGCGAGTTCGGCGACCGCTACCCGCATCCGCTCCTCTTCGTCGCGGGCCTGCCCAAGAGCGGCTCGACCTGGCTCGAGCGCATGCTCGCGAGCTACCCCGGCTACCGCGAGGTGCTCCTGCCCGAGGCCAGCTTCGCCGAGCTGCGGGGCCAGGCCGGCCACCTTTTCGAGCTTCCTCCCGGATGCCTCGGCCGCTTCCGCGGGGCCCTCGTCCTGACAAAGATGCACTGCCCCGGCACTCCCGGCAACGTCGCGGTGCTGCGCGAGGCGGGCGTCCCCTGTGCCATCCTCCACCGCGACCCGCGCGACGTCGCCGTCAGCTACGTCCACTACGTGCGGGCCACCCCCTGGCACCAGGACCACCCCGCTCTGAAGAATCTCGACGCCGCCGGGGCGCTTCGCTTCTTCCTGCGGCGGCGGCTCCCCGAGTTCGCCGCCTGGATGCGCTCGTGGCGCGACCACCGCGATCCCGAGACCAGCCTCATGCTCAGCTACGAGGAGATGCTCGAAGACCCCGCCGCCGCCCTGCGCCGCGTCCTCGGGCTCTTCGGACTGCCCGCCGACGAGACGCTGCTCGCCGGGATCGTCGAGCGGCACCGCTTCGAGGCGAGCCGGTCCTCGGGCGAGGGCGGGGCCTTTTTCCGCAAGGGCGTCGCGGGCGACTGGCGCAACCATTTCGACGAGGCGCTCAAGGCGGAGCTCCTGGAGTCCGGCGGCGGGCTCCTCGTCGAGTTCGGCTACGAACGGGACGACGCATGGTAGGCAACCGCGAATGAACAGGGTTTTGTTAGTGAGCCAACCCTATTGGCCCGACCTGCAGTCGACGAGCCATCTGCTCGACGAACTGCTCGGGGCGATGGAGGAGGCCCCGCTCGACCTCTCCGTCGTGTGCGGCTACCCCGTCCTGCTCGCCGGGGACGAGGATCGGCCCATCCCGGCCACGGACCGGCGGGGAAAGGTCCGCGTGTTCCGCTGCGGTCTCCGCCTCGACTACAAGCGGAGCCTGCCGCTGCGCGCCCTCTACATGGCCGCCTTCGTCCTCTCGGCGACCTGGCGGATCCTGCGAGAGGGGCGCGGCGCCCTCGTCTGCGCGGTGACCAATCCGCCCTTTTCCCCGGTTTGGATCCACGCCCTGTCCCGCCTCGCGGGCTTCCGCTACCAGATCGTCTGCCACGACGTCTTCCCCGACGGGCTCGTTGCCCTCGGCAAGCTGCGCGACGACCGCCTCTCCGCCCGCCTCTGGCGCCGCGCGAACCGCTCGGCCCTGCGCGGGGCCGAAGCCGTCGTCGTCCTCGGACGGGACATGCGCGACCTGCTCCGCGACCGCTACGGGGTCGCCGAGGAACGGCTCCGCCTCGTCCCGCATTGGAGCGTCGCCGACGGGGGAGGACGCTTCGAACCGGAAAGGACCGATCTCTG
>SLGN01000391.1 GCA_007123695.1 Verrucomicrobiales bacterium | reverse complement strand
GCGGAAGAGAGCATCCCCCGCTGCCTCCAGGGCGCGCATCACGAGCGCCCCCACCTCCGGATCCAGCCGTCCCCGCACCCGTCGCAAGCCGGCCCTGCTTGCACGCGGCCCCGCTGCTCGGAAGGAAAAGAGTCGCTGCATCAGCACCCTCGTCTTCCCTCTCGCGCCGCCCCGAGCGGACGAGCGCGCACTGGGTTCCGCATCTCCAAGCCAGGCCCATCGGCAGGATGCCGATGCCACTTGGCTCCGCGCCGCGCCTTGCCTTCACCACGGGCCTCGCGGCCGCGGCGTCGCGGCTTCGCAGGCGCTCAGTCCGCCGCCTCGCCATTCACCGGTCGGCTGAAGCCTCCACACCAGCCCGGGGACTCGGGTGAACAGCCCGGGGACTCGGGTGAAGGGGGGGCGATGATTCCTTCAGGTGGTCATCCACTCGTGCCATCTTGCGGCCTGCCAAGAAAGGCGTAGAGTTTGCGCATGAGTGTCCTGACCGACCGCATTTCCCGCGAGATCGAATCCTTGCCGGAGCCGGTCCAAGCCGAAGTTCTGGACTTCGTTCTCTTCGTGAAGGCACGCAACGCCAGTGCCGAGGCCTCGCCCGCGATCCGACGTACGCCCGGAATCTGCGGTGGCGAGGCCTGTATTCGCATGACCCGCATCGCCGTTTGGATGCTGGAAGAGGCGAGGCAGTCCGGCGTCAGCGATTCCGCCCTGCTCTCCGACTATCCCGATCTAGACGAGGTAGACCTTGCTGCTGCATGGCAATACGTCTCCGACCATCAGGGAGAAATCGAAGCCGCCATCGCCGCCAACCGCGCCTCGTGATGGCCTCGATCTATGCGAACGAGAACTTTCCGCGCCGGGTCGTCGAGGCATTGCGGGAAATTGGTCATGATGTCTTAACCTCACAAGAGGCCGGTCGGGCCAATCAGATGGTGCCCGACGGGGAAGTGCTGAGTTTCGCCGTCGAGCAGGGCCGGGCCGTTCTCACCCTGAATCGGCTCGATTTTTTCCGGCTGCATCGCGATACCGGTGGACGACACTCCGGCATCATCGCCTGCACGCGGGACGACGCTGACCCGAAGGGGTTCGCCGGGCGGATCGATGCGGCGATTCGTTCCGTGGAATCGCTTGATGGGCAGTTGTTGCGAGTGGTGCGTCCGCCAGCGTGACTTGCGTTGTTATTCCTCATACCTTGACCGATCCCCGAGAAGGAGAAGGCCCTTTCGAAATTCAGGAAGCAGGTCTCGGCATGCGACCGGATTTGACGAGGCGGACCGCCCTAATCTCTTCCGCCGCCCCCGCGTTCTCCATCTGTCTCGCGATTCGTCCTTTGCCGCCCTGAGCGAACGAGCACGCGCGCGGTTCCGCACCTCCAAGCCCGGCCCATCGGCAGGATGCCGATGCCACTTGGCTCAGCGCCGCGCCTTGCCTTCTCCACGGACCTCGCGGTCGCGGACTCGGGGCTTCGCACCCGCTCAGTCCGCCGCTTCGCCATTCACTGGTCGGCTAAAGCCTCCACACCAGCCCGGAGACTCGGGTGAAGGGGGGGGCGCGATAGCCCCTGCCTTCGACACCACAGATCTTCGGAGCGGCTTTCCCGTGGGAGCCGAAACGGAGTCTGAGTCGGGCCGCACTGGGGACAAGAGGGGCTGCGGGATCGGAAGCGCTAGCCCTCGAACGGATTGAGCACGCGCACTCCCGTTCCCTCGAAATCCTTTGTGTTCCGCGTCACCACGACGAGACCGCGACGATGGGCGGTGGCGGCGATCTGCCCGTCCAGAGGAGGGACGCTCAACCCGGCACGATCCCACTTCGCCTTCAATTGGCCCCAGACATTGGCGGTGCCGACGTTGTAGCTGAGGATCCGCCCTTTCATCGCGGTGGTGATCCGTGCGAGCCAGTCGCACAACTGGATCCTGCGCTTGCCCTCGGGGAGGAGTTCGATCCCGCGCCGCAGCTCGCCCACGGTGATTGCGCTCAGGTAAAGGCTGCTCTCATGCTCGCGCAGCCAGGCGATGACCTTAGGGTCGGGCGAGCGTTTCGCGGATTCGCTGAACACATTCGTATCGACGAGAAAGCTCATAGCCGAAGGGCCGGAGAATCGTCGCGCTCGCGTGGCGGAACCTCAAAAGCTGCGGGGCAGGAGAGGAGCAGATCGACCAAGCCCTGATTGGCAGGCCGGGCGATGCGCCGCAGGCTGATGGTCTCGTCGTCTTCGACCGTCACTTCGAAGTCGTCCCCGGGCTGCAAGCGAAGCATTTCACGCACCGCACTGGGCAGCACGATCTGCCCTTTCTGCGAAAGAATCGTCGTCATCGTAGGAAAATCCTACTCCAGAAGGGCCCTGCCTTCAAGAGCCGAGTTTCATGGAATGAGCCCGACGCCAGCCGGCTCTGCTGCCCGGTAGCAGCGAACCGGCGTGCTCTCCTTCGGTCCCCGCACTCGCCTTTCGCCAAGGCGCTTCCTCCCGGCCTTGCCCGGCGTTCCCCTGCCGCCGGGGATGGACGACGGCGTCAGGGAACGAATTCCAAATCTTTGGTCTCCGCCGCCCCTGCATGGAGTTTCAGCCCGAGCGCCTGGATCACTTTCAGGATCGTGTCGAAACCGGGCGTCCGCTCTCCGGAGAGGGCCTTGTAGAGGCTCTCCCGGGAGAGGCCGGTGTCGCGGGCGATCTGGCTCATGCCCTTGGCGCGGGCGATGTCGCCGAGAGCCCTGGCGATGAAGGCGGCATCGTCGCCCGCCTCCTCGAAACAGGCCTCAAGATAGGCCGCCATCTCCTCCGGAGTGCGCAGGTGTTCGGAGACATCGAATCGGGTCGTTTTCAGTTTTCTCATTTCAAGTCTTCAAGTTGCTTTGCCATCGCTTTCGCCTTCGGAATATCGCGAGCCTGGGCTTTCTTGTCGCCGCCCGCGAGGAGGATGACGATTTCGGATCCGACCTTCGTGAAGTAGACCCGGTAGCCCGGGCCGGTGTCGATTCTCAATTCTCCGACTCCGTTTCCCAGGGACTTCCAATCGCCGAAATTCCCACCGCGCAAACGCTCGATCCTCGCGAGGATTCGGGCGCGTCCCCGGAGGTCGGAGAGTCCGTCCAGCCATGTCGAAAAGGTCTCGCTCTTTCGGATTTCGACCACGCCTGAAGTGTAGCCTTCTGGATACAACAGGTCAATCCCAGCCCCGAAAAATTTTCGAGGCAACCAAAATCAATTTCATCCCGTTCGCCATTCGGTTGTAGGGATTCAGATCAATTCCCCGGTTTGAATACGCGCCAAATCCCTTGTCTCCCGCCCCCAACCCGCTTCTCATACGCATCCGCTCTCTTCTCACCCCCCTCGTCCCCGCCATCCCCGCCTTCGCCCCGCTGCCCGGTAGCAGCGAACCGGCGTGGCTCATGCCCTTGGCGCGGGCGATGTCGCCGAGAGCCTTGTGGGGGCCCGGTTTTTCCGGCGGTGTCGCCGCTGCGCTGCTTGGTCATCGGCTGCGGACTGGGAATCCCCAAGGAAAACGCCTCGCCCCGGTTCCTGCGGTGGACTTTGCGGCCTTGCTTTCGTCCGGCGAGGGGGTTTGTTGCGCCGCTCCAGCGATGCAAAGCCTCCTCGCAGCCTACGTCCACCACCTCGACCCTTTCGCGCTCCGCTTCACCGAGACCTTCGGCATCCGCTGGTATGGGCTCGCCTACGTGGCGGGATTCCTCGCCGCCTTCTTCCTCATCCGCTGGTTCGTCAGGATCGGCGCCTGCGAGCTGAAGGAGGAGCAGGTGGGCGACTTCATCACCCTCTGCGCGGTCCTCGGCACCATGGTGGGGGGACGGCTCGGCTACATGCTCTTCTACAGCTTCGACGAGTTCGTCTCCAACCCGCTCGTCTTTTTCAACCTCCTCGGCGGCGGCATGTCGAGCCACGGCGGCATGGCCGGCATCACCATCGTGGCCTGGTTCTACGCCCGCCGTGCCGGAGTCTCGTGGGCCGGGCTCGGCGACAACCTCGTGACCGTCGCCCCGGTCGGAGTGTTCTTCGGGCGCCTTGCCAATTTCGTCAACGGAGAGCTCTACGGCAGGCCCACGGAGGGCTCCGTCGCCATGAAATTCCCCGACGAGCTCACCGAGGTCGAGACCCTGCCCGGCGGAGGGCTCGCTTGGAGGTTTCCCACCTCCGAGCTTCGCGCGCTCGCCGAGCGCGCCGGAGACGCCGCCCCCGGCCTGTCCGAAAAAGTCGACGCCGCCGTCGCCAAGGCCCTCGCCGGCGGCTACGACGCCCATTTCTCCGTCGTCGAGATCATTGCCGCAGCCTCGCGGGAGAATCCCGCCTTCCGCGCCCTCCTCGGCGAGATCCTCACGCCGCGCCACCCCTCGCAGCTCTACGAGGCGCTCGTCGAGGGGCTCCTGATGTTCGCGATCATGCTCGCCTTGCGGCTGAAGTGGCGAAATCTCTACCACGGCATTCTCACCGGCACCTTCTTCGTCCTCTACTCGGTCGGGCGGATCGTCGTCGAAAATTTCCGCGAGCCCGACTCCTCCCTCGTTCTCGGCATCACCAAGGGCCAGTTCTATTCCGTCTTTCTCGCCCTTGCTGGAGTCGCCTTCCTCGTCTACGGATTCCGCGTTCGGCGCACCAACCGCCCCGTCGGGACGGGGGCGTAGACTCTCGGGAAAGGCAGGGGGACGAAACGCGCGAACCGCCCCCATCCGTCCTTCGTTCCTCCGGCGAGCTCGCCCGGGATCGGCTCGCCGGGCACGACGGTGGAATCCTTGCTCCGGGCATTCCCGCTTGCGCCCGCCTTTCTCAGGCCGTTACGTTGGGAAACTTTTTAAATGATTCGATTCGTCACCGTCGGTTTGCGGCTCCAAAGGGGCATCTGGCCCCCGCTCGCCGCCCCGGTTCTCGCGGCCCTGCTCGTCTCGTCGTGCGCCTCCACCATCAAGGTGGACCGCGACGAATCGAGGACGTCCCGCGAGGGCATTGCGGCCGCCCGCATGCTCGGCCAGGTCGCGACCCTGCCCATCTCCGCCGTCGCCACCTTCGCCGAGACCGGGGCCGCCCTGCTCGAGAACGCCCGGCTGCTGGAGAGCAAGGGGAACGGCGTCGATGCCGCCGCCGCCTATCTCGAGGCCGCCGTCGAGGCGCGCGAACTCATCGCGTCGGGCAGCGAGCCGGCCGGATCGGAGGGCGAGAAGGCCCTCGTCAACGTCCACAACGCGGCCCTCGCCCGCTTCGCCGAACTCTGGCTCGCGGATCCCCGCCGCCTCGATCCCGCGCCCTACTATCTCGTCGGTGAGAAGCGCGAATACGAGATCGCGATGTCTCCCGACTCGACCTACGGGCGCGACTACTTCGACCAGTTCGTCGCCGCCGAGGCGGTGCGGGCGCGGGGGCTCGTCAGCAAGACGCGCGAGGGCTACGGCGCCGCCGTCGTCGGCATCCGCGAGCAGCGCCCCGAGCGGGCCGACGAAATGCGGTTCTACCCGCAGCGGGGCCTCCACGTGCCCGCGACCCTGGTGGTGGACAGGGTCGACCGCATCGACGAGGGGCGGGCCAAGGTGAAGTTCTCCCTGCGCAATCCCCTTCTCGAGGAGAGCGTTGCGGTGGGGCGTCGCGAACTGCCTCTCGCCGCCGACTTTTCCGCGCCGATCGCGCTGCTGCTGCAGGGGCACAACGAACTCGCCTGGGGGCTGGAGGGCTTCTTCAAGGCGAACAAGCGGCTGGAGAGCTCGGGCATCTTCCTGGCCGAGCCCTACGACCCCGACCGCATCCCCGTCCTCCTCATCCACGGGCTCATCTCCGTGCCGATCATCTGGCGCGACATCATTCCCGAGATGAACGCCGAGCCCGACATCGCGAAGCGCTACCAGTTCATGGTCTTCAGCTACCCGAGCAGCCTGCCCATCATCGAGTCCGCCAAACTGCTGCGGGAGGAACTCTCGACCCTGCGCGAGAAATACGATCCGAGGGGCCGAGATCCGCTTTCTCGCGACCTCGTCGTGGCGGGGCATAGCATGGGAGGCGTCCTCAGCCACCTGCTCGTGACCGAGTTCGGCGACAACCTCTGGTCCGAGTTCAGCGACCGCCCCCTCGATGCTCTCGAGATCGAGCCGGAGCGGCGCGAGGAAATTCGGCAGCTAGTCTACTTCGACTCGGATCCGGGGGTGTGGCGAGCGGTCTACTTCTCCGCCCCGCACCGCGGCGCGAAGATGGCCCAGATGAGTCTTGCCGGAATGGTCGCGAATACCGTGCGCCTCCCCGCGACGATGGTCTCGGCGACGAGCAGCCTCTGCGGCGGCGGCGCCAGCGAAGCGAGGGATCTCGGTCTCAAGGTCCCCCTCAAGCGCAAGGTCACCAGCGTGCATTCGCTGCGGCCGGACTCGCCCGTGGTGCTGGCCCTCGACCGCTCTCCCTACAAGCCCGGAGTGGTCTACCACAGCATCATCGGCGACCGCGGCCGGGGCGACACGCCGGAGAGTTCCGACGGTGTCGTCGAATACTGGAGTTCGCATCAGGAAGGCGCGGCCTCCGAGCTGATTGTGCCCACCAACCATGGCTCCTACAAGGATCCCGAAGCCGTCGCCGAGCTGAAGCGCATCCTCCGCGAACATCTCGCGGGGCGTCGCTAGGTATCGCTAGGCGGCTGCGCCTCCGCTATTTCGAAATGGATTCCCTATCCCGCCCCACTCGTTTCTGTGAGCACTGCGGCGCAGCATTGTCGCCGGGGGCCGCATTCTGCGGAAGCTGCGGCCAAGCCGTGCCGGCCCGGGAGGCCGCCGATGCGCGGGCCGAGCTTCCGCCGCTTTTTCCAAACGCGCCAGCGGGCGGCGCTCACGGCCCGGCCAGCCCGCAGCGCCGTTCTCCTTTCGCGCGGGCGATCCCGGTTGCGGCAGCCGCTGCCGCTGCCGTGTTCGCCGGCGGCGTTTGGTTCGGTGGCGCCTTCCGTCAGACCGATGAAGTCGCGTCGGGGATCGAAACGTCCGCCGCCGTCGTTCCGCCCGCCGCCCTCGAAGAGCCGCAGCTGGCGATGCCCGTCGCCGGTTTCGAGCCGACTGGGGCGGACTCCGCGGCGGGGCCGCAAACTACGGCGCAAGCCCCGGCCCCATAGCCCGATGCGGAAGACATGGAGGGGGCGGAACCCCCGGTGGAGCCGTCCCCGCCGCCGACCCAGAAAGAGGAATCGCTGTCTTCCGAGGATCGGCTCGACCGCTGGCTGGCCGATCAGGAATGGTTCGTCCGCTTGCAGGAGTCGCTGCCGGACGGAGTCGGCGCTGGTTTCCAGTTTTTCCAGGAGGATGCCGAAGACGGCTACCACATGCTGGAGATCCGCGAGTTTCGGTCTCCCGGGTCCGGCTACGATCCCGACATCGCGCCGATGATCGGGATCTTCCGCATCTCGCGGGATCTCCGCACTACCGAATACATGGATGCCGTCACCGCCGAATGGAAGAGCGCCGAGGAATTTCTGAAAAGCCGCGGCATCGGGATGGAGCCAGTCGCGGAGACGCCCCCCGTCGCGGGCAGGCGTGTGGAGCACGAACCCGAAAGCGAGCCGAAGGCCGACGAGGTCGTCCGCACTCCGGAGCGGGGGTCGGCGCTCCGGCGGCAGATCGCCGATGGGGCCCGCGAGTTCCTCATCCGGGACCTCGGCGCCGACGCCCCTAAGGAGCCGTTTCTGTTCGTCATCGAGCATCTGCGCGTCGCCGGGCGCTACGCGTTTTTCGAAGGCTATCCGGTGCGGGAAAGCGGCGCCCCCCTTCCCGGATTCGTGGGGGACATGGTCTTCACCTTCCTGCTCGAAAAGGAACCCGAGGGTTGGCTCGTCTACACCGACCTCACCCGTTCCGATGTCCCCAGCGACGACGAGATTCGCTTTCTCCGGGAGAACCTTCCCCCGGATTATCCCAAGGACGTGCTCTCCGATTTCTGGCG
>SLGN01000031.1 GCA_007123695.1 Verrucomicrobiales bacterium | reverse complement strand
GGAATTGGTAAGGGAGCGTCGATGCTTCGGGCGTGGCGAAGCGCCAGCTTGCGGGAGGGCGGGATTCAGGATTGTAAACTCGGCTCTTACTCGGGTGTCGTCTTCGGGATGCGGCGACTCTGTAGTCGTCTCCGCAAACGCTCGAGCGCGCCGCTGCGGAGAGCGTCGACGGTGACGGCGAGGACGATGACGAGGCCGGTGACGACGCGCTTGGTCGGCTCGCTGGCGCCGGTCTGGGAGAGGCCGGCGGCGAGGGTGGCGATCACGAGCACGCCGAGGAAGCTGTTCACCACCGAGGCGCGGCCGCCCATCAGGCTGGTGCCGCCGATGACGACAGCGGCGATCGCGGAGAGCTCGAAACCGACGCCGGCGTTGGGGTCGGCGGAGCCGAGGCGGGCGGTGGAGAAGACCGAGGCCAGCCCGGCGAGGGTCCCGGCGAGCAGGAAGACGCCGACTTTCCGCCACGCCACCGGGATGCCGGCGAGGCGCACGGCGTTCTCGTTGGTGCCGATGGCGACGAGATGGCGCCCGTAGACGCTGCGGACGAGGACGAAATGACCCGCCGCGACCACCGCGAGGGCGACGAGGAAGGAGGGCGGCACCCCGAGGAAGGGGAGCGGCTCGATGAGGGCGTCGAGCCGGCTGCCGAGGTACTTCGTCTCCGACCCGGTGGCGAGGTAGGAGAGCCCGCGGGCGACCTCGAGGGTGCCGAGGGTGACGATGAAGGAGGGGATGCGGAGGAAGACGCTGAGGCAGCCGTTGAAAAGGCCGACGGCGGCCCCGACGGCGACGGCGAGGAGCATCGCGAGCGGCAGGGCGAGGCCCCGGTCGGCGAGGGTGTAGCCGAGCACCGCCCCGCAGAGCGCCATCACCGAGCCCACCGAGAGGTCGATGCCGGCCACGAGGAGGACGAAGGTCATGCCGCAGGCGATGATCGCGAGCGGCGGCACCTGTCCGGCGAGGGTGCCGAGGGTGTCTCGGGAAAGGAAGTTCTCGCTGAGCGAGCCGAAGAGCAGGAATAGCGCGCCCCACACGAGCAGGAGCGGGCCGTGGGCCGCGAGGAGGTGTTTCGCGTGGGCGTTCATCGCGTCTCGGGGGGCGGCGGGGTGGCGGTTTCGGAATGGGAGGCGTTGGCGGCGCGGCTGCGGTAGCCGCTGAAGGCGGCGGCGGTGATGGCTTCCTCGCTCCAGCTCTCGGGGGTGAACTCGCCGGCGATGCGTCCGGCGGACATCGCGAGGATGCGGTCGGCGACGGAGAGCAGCTCGCTGAGGTCGCTGGAGACCATCAGGATGGCCCTGCCTTGGGCGGCGAGCTCGTCGAGCAGCTCGTAGAGGGTTTCCTTGGCGGCGACGTCGATGCCGCGGGTCGGCTCGTCGAAGAGGAAGACCTCGGCCCCGCGCAGGAGCCAGCGGGCGACGACGACTTTCTGCTGGTTGCCGCCGCTGAGTTCGGCGACGGGCTGGTCGAGGGAGCGGCGGGCCACCCCGAGACGGTCGCAGACGCGACGGGCGGCTTCGGTCTCGAGGGCGGGCCGCAGCACCCCGCCGCGGGCGTGGCGCGGGATCGCGGCGAGGGTGGCGTTGACCGCGATGGACTGCTCGAGCAGCAGCCCGTCGTGCTTGCGGTCTTCGGGGATGAGGGCGAGTCCGGCGGCGACGGCGGCGGCGGGGGAGCGGAAGCGCGGGGGCAGCCCGGCCCGACCGGCGATCCTCACCTCGCCGCCCTCGGCGGGGTCGGCACCGAAGAGGGCGCGGAGGGTCTCGGTGCGTCCCGACCCGATCAGCCCGGCGATGCCGAGGATCTCGCCGCGCCGCACCTCGAAGCTGACGCCTCGCACCGCCGAGTCGGCCCGCAGGTCGCGCACCGCGAGGGCGGGCTCTTCGTCCGGGGCACCGGCGGTCGCCTCGGCATCGCTCGCTGCGGTGGACCGTCCGTGGCTTCGCCCCCGTCCGTGCCCGCGCTGCGTCCGCTCGGCGATCTCGGCGCCGCACATCTCGCGCACGAGCTGGGGCGGCCCGACTTCGCCGCTGGCGTGGGTGGCGACACGGCGCCCGTCGCGCATCACGGTGACGCGGTCGGCGACGCGGGCGATCTCGTCCATGCGGTGGCTGATGTAGATCGCGGAGACGCCTTCGGCCTTGAGCTGGTCGAGCCGGGCGAAGAGCAGCTCGATCTCCGGCCCGGTGAGCGCGGCGGTGGGCTCGTCGAGGATGAGGATGGTGGAGTGCTCTACTAAAGCTGCGGCGATTTCGACGAGCTGCTGCCGTCCGATGCCGAGGCGTCCCGCCGGGGTCGCGGGGTCGAGATCGCCGAGACCGACCGTCTCGAGAGCGGCGCGGGCGGCCTCGGCGAGCTCGCGGCGGCGGACGAGCCCCCAGCGCTGCGGGAGCCCGGCGAGGAAGAGGTTTTCGGCGACGCTCAGGGTGGGCACGAGGTTCAGCTCCTGCAGCACGAGAGCGATTCCGAGCCGCGAGGCTTCGGCCTTGGAGCGCGGGGCGTAGGCGGAGCCATGCAGCTCGATCCGCCCCGCGTCGCGGGGGAGGAGCCCGGCGAGGATCTTGGCGAAGGTGGACTTGCCGGCGCCGTTGCTGCCCATCAGCGCATGGACCTCGCCCCGGGCCAGCTCGAAGGAGAAGTCTTCGAGCACCGGCACCCCGGGCGTGTAGGCCTTGTCGAGGCCGGTCACCTGCAAGGCGGGAGGCATGGGCTGGGAAATGACGAATGACGGAATGACGAATGGCGCTGGGGCGTTTTTCGTCAGCGCGCGATGAGATCGACGGGGGTCTTGCGGTCTTCGGGGGCGGCTTCGCCGGCGAGGATCTGCAAGGCGGCCTCGATGCCGTAGACGGCGAGCCGGTCGCCGTGCTGGTCGGCGGTGGCGAGGACGCTGCCGTCGTCGAGGAGGGGGCGGATCGCGCTGATGTGGTCGAAGCCGGCGATCAGCACTTCGCCCGCGCGGCCCGCGGCGCGGACGGCGGCGGCGGCGCCGAGGGCCATGGAGTCGTTCGCGCAAAGGATGGCGCGTAGCTCGGGGTGCTCGCTGAGGAGGGCGGCGGCGATGGTGTTGGCGCGCTCCATCTCCCAGTTGCCCGACTGGGTGCTGACGACTTGCAGCCCGGCGGCTTTGGCGGCGTCTTCGAAGCCGAGGCGGCGCTGGATGCCGTTGAAGGCGGTGGTGACGCCCTCGATGATCGCGACCTGGTCGCCGCCGGAAAGCTGCGCGGCGACGGCTTCGCCGACGAGCCGGGCACCCTCGCGGTTGTCGGGTCCGACGAAGGGGATCTCGATCCCGGCTTCGGCGAGGGCTTCGCGGTCGAGCTGGTTGTCGATGTTCACCACCGCGACCCCGGCGCGGGCTGCCCGGCGCAGGGCGGGCACGAGGGCCTTGGAGTCCGCCGGAGCGATCACGATGGCATCGACCCCGCGCGAAACCATCTGCTCGACGAGATCGACCTGGGCGGCGAGGTCAGTTTCGTTGCGGATGCCGTTGACGATCAGCCGGTATTCCCCGGCGTGGGCCGCTCGGTGGGCCTCGGCGCCCTCGGTCATGGTCTTGAAAAACTCGTTGGCGAGCGACTTCATGATCAAAGCCACGGTGGGCGGGCCGTCTTCGGCGGAGGCGTCGCTTTCGCCCGGTTTTTGGCAGGCCGGGGCGAGCAGGACGAGAGAGGCGGCGGCGAAGAGGCGGAGACTTGTCCGCAACGACGAGGGGCGGAGGGCGAAGGATGAAAAACGAGGGGGGATTTTCATGGCGGTCCCGCGATTCTAACTTCAGCAATCGATTGCGCAAGCCTGTCGCCCGGAGTCGCTGCTCGTCGCGGGGACCGGCCACTCGCGAGAGGACGGGCAGGTTGGGGCAGAGCCCTTGTTGGATCGCGCGACGCCTCCGACGGCGGTGGTCAGTCTTTCGGGCCAGGGGATTTTCGGCCTCCTCCAAACCGCCGCGCTGAGGGGACTGGCGATCCCGCAGGATCTTTCCGTGATTGCCTTCGACGAGCAACTCTGGTCGGCCTACATGCGCCCACCCCTGACGGCGGTCGTCCAGCCGATCGAAGAAATGGGGCGCAGAACGGTTGAGATGCTTTTCGAAACCGAAACGGCTCGCAAAAATGCGTCGGGCTCTGCGGCGGGACGGGAAGGCGAGGCGGTCGTCTGGCTGCGGGGGAAGCTGGAGAGCCGGGAGTCGGTGCGGCACGTGTAGAGGCTGGCTGATTCCGGATCCGGTCGAAACGGGGAAAACGGCTTGCCTGCGAAGCTGCCGAGACAGTTCGCGGAGGGTGAGACTATAGAGTTTCCTTTCTCATCCTCCCGTCAGCCTGCCGAAGGCAGCCCGGAGGGCGAGCGAAGCGAGGCAATTCGCGCACCCGGTGCCGCAGCGCCTCGCCCAGGCCCATCTTCCCGCCCGCAGCCACCACCGCCCCGACCTCCTCGCCGTAGCCGCAACAACGGGTGAACAAGTGCTTACCCCATCTTGGCATCGAGATGGCTAAATCTTCTCCGCCAAATGGCTGGCCAAGAAACTTAGGATTCCATTTGAAAATCGTTGACTCGCGCAGGCAAAATGAGCGCCCTTTTGGGCACTCGACAGCCTCGCCCACCGTGTTGTCGGCTTCGAAAATGCGGTTCGGCTGCCGAATGGATCCGCCGCGAACCGCGTAATTGGGCAACCCGACTTCGCGAGCAATTCGACCGCGCTGACGGCTCAACAGTTTCAAGGTCTCATCGGCGGCAGGATCGCTGTCGATCGAACCGGGAACCTCTGGGCCTCCGATTCCCTTGGCAACCGCGTGCTGCGTTTCAGCCCGGTGATACCGCCCGATCCGCCCAACCCGGCTGCTCCGCCCAACCCGGCTGCTCCGCCCAACCCGGCTGCTCCGACTCTTGTCATCAGAGGACCCGGGACGATCCGCACTACCCGCAGCCGGGTTTTGATCCGGGGTACCGCAGCCGCGCCCAGCGGCGTCTCCCTCGTTTGGGGCCATCAAGCGGAAGGGTCGACTGATTTGGCCGTTTGAGTCAACGGTTTTCCTGGGTGTCCCGCAGGTTTGCGGAGGAAAGGTCCGATAAGCCCGCCATCTCGGCAGGAGTAGCCGCTCCCACTCGGTTCTGGCATGAAAACCGGGGGTGTTTCAGACATGGCATCGGGTGAGGACTTGCGTTCGCTCCGGAGACCGCACGCTGACTCTGAGAACAGCGATCAGGTGCGGGGCCTTGGTGTGGAGGTCGGTGGAGCTTGTTGGGGCGGGGTCAAAAAAGGGCGCCCCGCGGGGCGCCCTTGATGAGATCGGTCGATCCGCAGGGATCCGATCAAATATGGATCGCGTGGCCGAGGGCGTCGCTGGTGGCCTCGTGGATGGCCTCGGAGAGGGTCGGGTGGGCGTGGATGGTGTTCTCCAGCTCTTCGTAGGTGGCCTCGAGGGTGATGGCGAGACCCATCTCGGCGATGAGCTCGGTGGCCTCGGCGCCGATGATGTGGGCTCCGAGGAGTTCTCCGTATTTCTCTCCGTAGATGAGCTTCACGAAGCCCTCCGGCTCGCCGACGGCGAGGGCGCGGCCGCTCGCCTGGAAGGGGAATTTGCCCACTTTGTAGGGAATGCCCTTTTCCTTGCAGGCGCGTTCGGTGAGACCAATGCTGGCGACCTCGGGATGGCAGTAGGTGCAGCCGGGGAAGATCTCGACCTTCTTGCTCTTGTGCTTGGGGTCGAACATGGACTCGACCGCGTGGATGGCCTCGAAGCTGGCGACGTGGGCGAGCCAGGGGGGGCCGATGAGGTCGCCGGCGGCGGAGACGCCGGGCAGGTTGGTCTGGTAGCGGTCGTTGGTCTTGACGTAGCCGCGGTCGGTGAGCTCGAGCTTTTCGCAGCCGCCGGGCAGCACCGCGCCGACTCCGACGGCGACGAGGCAGACGTCGCCTTTGATGACGACGGGGTCGCCGCCCTTGGCCGGCTCGACGGTGAGCTCGACGCCGTCGCCGGTGACGTTGGCGGCGGTGGTCTTGGTGGCGGTGTGGAACTCGATGCCCTGCTTCTTGAAGGACTTCTCCAGGGCCTGGCTGATCTCGGTGTCCTCCACGGGGAGGAGATGGTCCATCATCTCGACGATGGTGACCTTGGTGCCGAAGGCATTGTAGAAGTAGGCGAACTCGACGCCGATGGCGCCGGCGCCGACGATGATCATTTCCTTGGGCTGCTCGGCGAGGAGCATGGCCTCGCGGGCGCCGATGACGCGTTCGCCGTCGAATTTGAGGAAGGGGAGGTCGCGGGCTTTGCACCCGGTCGCGAGGAGGACGTGCTTGGCGTCGTGGGTCTCGGTCTTGCCCTCGGCGTCGGTCACGGAGACTTTGCCTTCCCCGGCGATGGCGCCGTCGCCGCGGAGGTAGTCGACCTTGTTCTTCTTGAAGAGGAACTCGATGCCGCCGGCGAGCTTGTCGGAAACCTTGCGGGAACGCCCGATGACCTTGGACCAGTCGTAGGAAAGGTTGTCGAAGCTGAGCCCGAACTCGTCGGCCTTCTCCTTGAGGGTGACGTACATGTCGGCGTTCTTGATGAGCGCCTTGGTCGGGATGCAGCCCCAGTTGAGGCAGGTGCCGCCGGCGCGGTCGTTCTCGATGCAGGCGACTTTCTTGCCGAGCTGGGCGGCGCGGATCGCGCCGACGTAGCCGGCGGGTCCGCCGCCGATGACGATGAGGTCGTAGGAGGCCATAGTTTTAGTAGAGTGTTAGGAAACGAGGAGGACGGGAGCTTCGAGGAAGCGCTTCAGCTCGGCGAGGAACTTGGCGCCGACGGCGCCGTCGATGACGCGGTGGTCGCAGCTCATCCCGATCCACATGCGCTGGCCGGGGACGATCTGGTTCTGCGCGTTGACGACGGGCTGCTTCGTGATCGTGCCGATGGAGAGGATGGCGGCCTGGGGCGGGTTGATGATGGCGTCGAAGTTGGCGATGCCGTAGGCCCCGAGGTTGGAGATGGTGATGGTGCCCCCGCTCATCTCGTCGGGCGCGAGCTTCTTGTCGCGGGCGCGGGCGGCGAGGTCCTTGAGTTCGGCGGCGAGGTCCTTGATCGACTTCGACTGGGCGGACCGGATCACGGGCGTGACGAGGCCGTCGTCGATGGCCACGGCGACGGAGAGGTGGGTCTCGCCGGAGTAGAGGATGGAATCGCCCTGGAAGGAGCCGTTGACTTCGGGCACGGCGCCGGTGGCGAGCACGACGGCGCGCATGACGAAGTCGTTGACGGTGTATTTCGGTCCCCCGTTGGCGAGGCTGGCGGTGTTGACCTGCTCGCGCAGGGCCATGAGGGGCTCGGTGTCGACCTCGATGTTGAGGTAGAAGTGCGGGATCGTCGTCTTGCTCTCGAGGAGGCGCTGGGCGATGACGCGGCGCATGCCGGTGAGGGGGACGCTGCGGTCGGGACCGGCGGGCGCCGGGGGAAGCAGACCGAGGGAGCCTCCGCCACCGGAGGCGGGAGCGTTCTCCACATCCCTCTTCACGATGCGGCCGCCGGGTCCGCTGCCGACGATGCGGGCGAGATCGACGCCCATCTCCTTGGCGATCTTCCGGGCGAGAGGCGATGCCTTGATGCGGCCGCTGGAGGTCTTGGAGGCGGCGGGTGCAGGGCTCGACGAAGCTTTCGGTGCGGAGGACGGCTTGGGGGCTGCGGGCTCGGCCTTGTCGTCTTTCTTCGAACCTTCTTTTTTCGATTCCTCGTTTTTCGAGTCAGCTTCTTCCGTCTTCGTTTCCTCTTCGGCGGGACCACTGGACGGAGGCTGGTCGGCGTCGTCGGGCGGATCTTCGCCTTCGGCGAGGACGAGGGCGAGGGCGGCGCCGAGGGCCACGGTCTCGCCTTCCTGGACGTAGATCTTGTGGAGGACGCCCTCGTCGAAGGAGGGCATCGCCATGGTCGCCTTGTCGGTCTCGACTTCGGCGATGTCCTCGTCGACGGAGATGGTGTCGCCCTCCTTCTTGAGCCACTTCACGAGGGTACCCTCGCTCATCGTGTCGCTCAGTTTGGGCATTT